>JAZUCT010000040.1:0-20728 GCA_045639255.1 Clostridia bacterium | reverse complement strand
TCTTGAATCGGCAAGAAAGGAAGCAATTGAAAGCGCTTTCGATGCTGTAAAACAAAAAAAAGAAGGCGTTTGTGAAAAAGTAATAATGCTTGGTTGCATGTCGCAACGATATGGCGAAAAATTAAAGGCAGATATGCCTGAACTAGATGAAGTTGTTAAAATTTCTGATTACCCAAACATTGTTAATATTATAAGAAAAGTTTATGATCTTAAAGAGACAAAAACTACAAGCCCTAATTATGTTTGCAAAAGGTTAATATCAACCCAAAATCATTATGCATATTTAAAAATTGCCGATGGTTGCAATAATTTCTGTTCATATTGTTTAATTCCATCAATAAGGGGCAGATATAAATCACGCCCAATAAAAGATATTGTTGAAGAAGCAAAAGAACTTGTTAAATTTGGCGTTAAAGAGCTTATTCTTATTGCACAAGATACAACAAGATATGGAATTGATATATATAAAAAACCGCAACTTGTTGAACTTATTAAAGAACTTTCAAAAATTCAAGATTTAAAATGGATCAGACTTCATTATTGCTATCCTGAAATGGTAACAGATAAATTGCTTGAAGAAGTAAATTCTAACCCAAAAGTATGCAAATACTTAGATATTCCAATGCAACATATCGATAGTGAAATTTTAAAATCAATGAACAGGGCATCAACTGAAGAAAGCATTAAAGAACTTGTTGCAAAAATAAGGGAACTTAATTCAGAAATTACTATTCGCACCAGTTTAATTGTTGGTTTTCCAGGTGAAACAAACGAACAATTTGAAAAATTAACAAACTTCTTGAATGAAAGCAAACTTGATAATGTTGGTTGTTTCTCATTTTCAAGGGAAGCAGGCACAAAAGCTTACGATATGGAAAATCAAGTTTCTGAACGAATTAAAAAATCAAGAAATAAAAAGGTTATGAAATTGCAAGAAAAAATTGTAAAAGTAAATAACCAAAAATACATAAACACTGTTCAAGAAGTTGTTGTTGAAGATTATAATGAAAATCTTGGCTATTATGTTTGCCGAAACCAATATAATTCTCCTGAAATTGATACCGTTGTATATGTAACAACAGATAATGAACTTCAAATTGGAAGTTTTATAAATGTAACAATCACAGAAGTGTTGGGCTATGATTTAAAAGGGGAAATTCATGAAAATTAATTTGCCTTGCAAAATAACATTAATAAGAATTTTTCTTATTCCACTTGTGTTATTTTTCTATTTAACTTCATTTTTTCCGGCAACAAAATTGGTTGCACTTGGAATATTTATTGTTGCTTGTTGCACCGATTTTATAGATGGTTATATTGCAAGAAAATATAACATGGTAACAGATTTGGGCAAATTTCTTGATCCCATTGCAGATAAACTTATTGCAACTGTTGGAGTTTTGCTTATAATTTGTTCTTCGGTGTTTGCACATCCTTGGGGATTAATATTGGCAGTTGTTATGTTTGCACGCGATTTTATTGTTAACTTTTTAAGGCAAATTGCTGCAACAAAAAACATTGTTATTGCAGCAGATAAACTTGGAAAATTAAAAACTGTTGTGTTAAATATATTCATTCCAATTTTTATGTTTATTGATGCAAACTTAACACTTAACTTTTTGCCACAAATTGCATTAAATGTGCTTAATACAGTTGGTTATTTATGTGCAATTATATTTGTTATTCTTACAATTTTAAGTGGAATAAATTATGTTGTGAAAAATAAAAAAGTTTTTGAATAAAAATACTTGTCAAACAAATGTTCTATATGATATAATATAGATGTAATAAAGGGAGATTATTTTATGGACGAAAAGAAAAAGGCACTTGAAAGTGTAATAAGTCAAATTGAAAAACAATTCGGAAAAGGCAGTATTTTAAAATTCGATAATAATTATGTTCAAGATGTTGAAGTTATTCCAACTGGTTGTTTGGCACTTGATATGGCACTTGGAGTTGGTGGAATTCCAAGGGGCAGAATAATTGAAATTTATGGCCCTGAATCAAGTGGTAAAACAACTGTTGCATTGCATATGATAGCAGAAGCACAAAAACTTAATGGTGTGGCGGCATTTATCGATGCTGAACATGCTCTTGATCCAAACTATGCTTCAAAACTTGGTGTAGATTTAAAAGAACTATATATTTCTCAACCAGACACAGGTGAACAAGCACTTGAAATTTGTGAAACTCTTGTTCGCAGTGGCGCCGTTGATATGCTTGTTGTGGATTCTGTTGCAGCATTAACACCAAAGGCTGAAATCGCTCCCGAAATGGGCGATAGTTTCATAGGTCTTCAAGCAAGGCTTATGAGTCAAGCCCTAAGGAAGTTAACTGCAATAACAAATAAATCAAGAACTTGTGTTGTTTTCATCAATCAACTTCGTGAAAAAGTTGGTGTTATGTTTGGTTCTCCAGAAACAACACCAGGTGGAAAAGCACTTAAATTCTATTCAAGTGTGCGCCTTGATGTAAGAAGGGTGGACACAATAAAAGATGGAACTGAATTTATTGGAAACAAAACAAAAATTAAAGTTGTTAAAAATAAACTTGCAGCACCTTTTAAAACTTGTGAATTTGATATTATGTATGGAAAAGGCATTTCAAAAGAAGGCTGTTTAATTGATATTGCTGTTCAATTTGGAATAATTGAAAAAAGCGGTGCTTGGTTCAGTTATCAAGGCGAAAAAATTGGTCAAGGAAAAGAAAATGCAAAAGCATATTTGGCAAACAATCCAACCATTTATGCCGAAGTTGAAGGTGCAATAAGAAAAAGAATGAAATCAACTTCTGATCTTAACATTGGCGAAAATGCAGAATAAAAATGGTTTAAAAAAACCATTTTTTTTGTTCACTTAACACATAAAAGTTATCAGTGCTTTCAGTTATAATATTATTTTCTTTTTTATATTCTAACTCATAATAAAAATCTGTATCTGTTAAAAAATTTCTGTCAGTTTCAGTTATTTCTTTATATAAATTCGAATATGTTTTAAGTTTTATTCTTTTTCCATTTTCAACACGATATAAAATATATTCATAGTTTGGGTAAGCATTAAATGAAATTTTTGTTTCAAAGTTTTCTAAGTATGCCTTAAAGTTTGTTTGATAATCGCTTATATTTTCTTGTGGAAGGTTATATTTAGAAAATAACCCTGTCATAACATAACATTCCTTTAAATTCTTTGTTGGCACAATCTTATTAAATTTTTCATATTGAATGGAATCTATTTCAAGTTCAATCACACTTTCAGGCATCTTAAAATTTTCCGGTGTTTTATTTAATGTTATTTCATCAAAAACTTGCTTAACCATGCTTGTTGCAAAGGTTCCACCATTGTTATTTCCTTCCAATGTGCTTTCATTTTTTCCATCGCCATTTCCAAGCCACGAGCAAACAATGTGATCGGTGGTATATGCAATGCTCCATGCGTCAGTGTTATAATTTGTTCCACTTACACCAACAGTTCCAGTTTTTCCTGCAATATCAAAATTTAAATCTTTAAGGCGTTTGCTGGTGCCATTTTTTGTTGCTTTTTTTAAAATATCAGTCATTAAATAAGCAGTATCTTCTCTCATTGTTTTAACAGAATTTTGTTTATGTGAATAAATTTCTCGGTTATTAATTGTTGTTATTTTTTCAATAAAATATGGCTTAGAATAATAACCTGAATTAGCAAAAGCGGTGTAACTTCCTGCTAAGTCAACTATATTAATTCCATCAGTAAACCCTCCAAGTGCAATGTTAAGGTTATTATCTTGTTTTGAAAGAATAATTCCATTTTTCTTTGCAAAATTGCTTGCTTTATCTATTCCAACATAATCAAGAACTTTTACTGCGGGAATATTAAGTGAAGCTGATAAACTTTCAATAACGCTTACAAATTCTTTGTTGTGTCCGCCAATATTTTGTGGGCAGTATCCTTGAATATTTATTTCAGAATTATCAATTTTTGTAAGTGGTGAAATAATGTTGCTTTCAAAGGCTGGTGCATACACTAAAATTGGTTTAATTGCACTTCCAGGTTGGCGTAAGAAAGTGGAAAAGTTAAAGTTGCCATTTCCATAAAAACCTTCAACTGCGCCAGTTTTTGAATTTAAACATATCATGCAGGAATCAGGCGTAAAACCATTTCTATTTGGTTGATAATAATTTTTATTTAATATTGTGTTTGTTAAACTGGATTGAACATCGCATTTTAAGGTTGTATAAATTTTAAGCCCCATGGTTGCAATATCTTTTTCACTGCATTTTAAAATTTCACAAGCTTCTTTAATAACTGCATTTTCAAAAACAAGTTTGTTTTTAATTGTGTTTAAGTTTATTTTAATTTTTTCATTTAATGCAGTTTCATATTGATCTTTTGAAATATAACCATCTTTTAACATATTTTTAAGAACCAATTTTTTTCGTTCATTAAAATTTTCAAAGTTATAAACTGGCGAATAATATTGTGGCGATTTAATTATTCCAGCAAGTCCAGCGCTTTCAGCAATGCTAAGTTCACTTGCTGGTTTGTTAAAGTATGTAAGGCTGGCATCTTCAATTCCATATGCAGAATTCCCAAAATATATAACATTTAAATATGTTTCTAAAATTTCGTCTTTTGAGCATGTTTTTTCAAGTTTATCTGTCAATAAAATTTCTTTTATCTTTCTTTCAAAAGTTTTTTCGTTTGATAGGTGGGTGTTTTTTATAAGTTGCTGGCTTATTGTTGAAGCACCTTGTTTAATGCTTTTTGAAGTTATATTTGTTATAAGCGCTTTAACCATTCGCTTATAATTTAAGCCATTGTGTTCATAGAACTTTTTATCTTCAATAGAAATAAAACTTTTTGCCACATAATCGGGCAAACTTTCAAGCGAAACAACCTTATTTCCATTAATTGAAGCATAATTAATAAGGTTATTATCATTGTCATAAATATTAAGTTTTGTTGTGCATGAAGTTAATTTTTCCTTATCAAAACTTATCTCGCTGTTATATTTTGTTACAAGTCCAACACCAAAAAATAATGCACCAAGCATTAAAACAAACCCTAAACCAAAAATAAATTTAAAAATTCTCTTAAATTTTTTCATACTTATAATATAAGCAATAAGTAAAGTTTAATACTTATAAAATATGTTGAAAAAACAAGCAAAAAATGATATAATATTTTAAATTTATCAAAGGAAAAAATTATGAATCAAAAATATTATCATATAGTAACATTTGGTTGCCAAATGAATGTTCATGAATCTGAAAAATTGGCAGGAATGTTGCATTCGTTAAACTATGAAGAAACTGAAAATATTAATGTTGCCGATGTTATAATTTTCAACACTTGCTGTATAAGGGAAGGTGCTGAACAAAAAGCATATGGAAACATTGGTGCAGTTAAAAATTTGAAAAAAAAGAACAAAAATCTTATTGTTGCAGTTTGTGGTTGTATGGCTCAAAAAGAAGGAACAATTTCAAAGTTAAAAGAAAGTTATTCGCATGTTGATATTGTTTTTGGCACACATAATGCGCACTTGTTAAAAGAATATATATTAAAAAAAGAAAAAGAAAACAAAAAAACCTTTGAAATTTGGAGTGATAAATCGGAAGTTATTGAAGGGGTTGAAACATACAGAACAAGTGGATCAAATGCTTGGGTAAACATTTCATATGGTTGTAATAATTTTTGCACCTATTGCATTGTTCCATATGTAAGGGGCAGGGAAATTTCAAGAAAACCTGAGGATATTCTTGCAGAAGTAAAAATGCTTATAAATGAAGGCTATAAAACAATAACTTTACTTGGTCAAAATGTTAATTCTTATGGTCACGATTTTAACAATAAAGATATTACTTTTGCTAAGTTACTTGAATCCATTGCAGTTCTTGAAGGGGATTTCAGATTAAAGTTTATGACAAGTCACCCTAAGGATCTTACAAGTGATGTTATTGAAACAATTGCAAAACATAAAAAAATTTCAAAAACAATTCATCTTCCAGTTCAAAGTGGAAGCACTCAAATTTTAAAAGCAATGAATCGCCGTTATACTGTTGAAAAATATAAAAATTTAATAGATGAAATTAAGCAAAAAATTCCAAATGTTAGCTTAACAACAGATATAATTGTAGGTTTTCCAGGTGAAACGGAAGAAGATTTTAATGCAACTTGCGAATTGGTTAAATATGTAAGATATAATAATATTTTTGCATTTATGTATTCAAAACGCAGTGGAACAACTGCTGCAACAATGGAAAATCAAGTTCCTATTGCTGAAAAAAGAAAAAGAGTTAATCAACTTCTTTCTTTACAAAAAGAAATCTCAAAAGAAATTTTTGCAAACTATTTAAACACTTACCAAGAAGTTCTTGTTAAAAAAATAACAAAAAAAGGTGTTGAATATTTTGAAGGCACAACTGATTGCGGAAAAACTGTTGAACTTGAAAATTATCCATTTGAAGAAAATAAATTTTATACAATTCTTATAACAGATGTGAAAAATAACAAATTAAAAGGTAAAATTGCCTGAATAGGAGAGAGTATTTTATGGCACAAAAGAAAAACCAGTTATCTGGAATGATGCAACATTACTTAAACATTAAAGAAAGATATAACGATTGCATAATTTTTTATAGATTAGGCGATTTTTATGAATTATTTTTTGATGATGCAATTCTTGTTTCAAAATTGCTTTCATTAACATTAACTGGAAGAAATTGTGGGCTTGAAGACCGTGCACCTATGTGTGGATTTCCTCACGATGCAAGTGATGTTTATTCAGCAAAACTTGTTGAAATGGGCTATAAAGTTGCTATTTGTGAGCAGTTAACCGAAGCAAAGCCAGGAGTTCAAGTCGAGCGTGATGTTATTAAAGTTATAACACCTGGAACAATAACTGAAAGCAGTTTGCTTGATGATAAGAAAAATAATTATATTGCAAACATTTATATAGAAAATGACAATAAAATTGCTGTTGTTTGGAGTGATATAACAACTGGTGAATTCATTCTTCAAAACATAGAGCAAAACAACGCCTTTTCAGTGTTAAATAACACGCTTATAAGGGTTCACCCAAGTGAACTTATTTGCCGAGAATGTGATATTGAAAAAATAAGTGAAATTTCATCAAAAAAATATAAATATATAAGTAATATTTTTAAATATCAAGATTGGGCATATTCACTTGAACTTTGCACAAAAAATATCAAGCAACAATTTGGCGAAAGTGGTTTTGAAGAAATAAAAAATCAGCCAACAGCAATAAAATGCGCAGGTGCATTAATTCAGTATTTTAATGAAACTCAAAAATGCACACTTCAAAACATTAACAAACTTAAACTTGAAAAATTATCAAATTATATTTACATGGATATTGCCACAAGAAGAAATTTGGAATTAACTGAAACTGCAAGGGAAAGAAAAAAGAAAGGCAGTTTGTTGTGGCTATTAGATGAAACAAAAACAAGTATGGGTGCAAGATTGTTAAGAAATTTCATTGAAAACCCACTTATAGATATAAATGAAATTAATTACAGGCAAGATGCAACTGATGAAATATATAAAAATTTAATTGTTCGCGATGAACTTTCAAATGCACTTAGATATATTTCAGATATTGAACGCTTATGTGTTAAAATATCAAACAAATCAATTAATCCAAAAGAAGTTATAACAATTAAAAAAGCACTTTCAGCTGTTCCAGCAGTAAAAAATGCAATTTCAAAACTTAATTCTTCACTTTTTATTGATGCATATAAAAACCTTGCAGATTTTGATTTATTAGTTGATTTTTTAGATAAAGCAATCACAGATGAACCTCCAATCACCATTAAAGATGGAAATGTTATTAAAGAAGGTTTTAACGAACAACTTGATATTTACAGAAATGTTTCAGAAAATGCTAAAAAATGGATTCTTGAACTTGAACAAAAAGAAAAAGAATTAACAGGAATTAAAAATCTTAAAATAAACTTTAACAGTGTTTTTGGATATTATATTGAAGTTACAAAAAGTCAACTAGATATGGTTCCATTTCGTTATTCACGCAAACAAACATTAACAAATGCTGAAAGATTTGTTACACCTGAATTAAAAGAAATTGAAGAACAAATTCTTGAAGCTCAAAATAATGCATATAAACTTGAACTGGATTTATTTACGCATGTTAAAAATGTTCTTTTAGAAAATTTGCAACATATTCAAGCATCTGCAAAATCCATTGCGCTTGTTGATGTTATAACAAGTTTTTCAATTGTTGCAACAAAATATAATTATTGCAAACCTAAAATGCTTAAAAATTCTAAAAAAATTGAAATAATTGAAGGAAGGCACCCAATAATAGAGCGTATAAGTGCTGAATCTTTTGTTTCAAACAACACTTTGCTTGACGATGGCGAAAACAGAACAATGATAATAACTGGTCCAAATATGGCAGGAAAAAGCACATATATGCGCCAAGTTGCCTTAATAACATTAATGGCACATATTGGTTCATTTGTTCCGGCAGATAAAGCAAATATTTGTTTAACCGATAAAATTTTCACAAGAATTGGTGCAAGTGACGATTTATCTTTTGGTCAAAGCACATTTATGGTTGAAATGGTTGAAGTTTCAAACATTTTAAAACATGCAACTTCAAGCAGTTTAATTTTGCTTGATGAAGTGGGAAGGGGAACTGCAACTTTTGATGGTTTAAGCATTGCATGGTCAGTTATGGAATATATTTCAAAAAATTTAACAGCAAAAACATTATTTTCAACTCATTATCACGAACTTTCTGAACTGGAAGGAATTCTTGATGGAGTAAAAAATTATCGCATAACTGTTAAAGAATTTAACAACTCAATAATATTCTTACGAAAAATCGCAAGGGGCAGTGCAAACAAGAGTTTTGGAATTGCAGTTGCAAAACTTGCTGGACTTCCTAACGAAGTGATTGAAAAAGCAGAAAGTATTTTAAAATCGCTTGAAACGGCAGATGTTAATAAAAATATAAAAGAGCAAGAAAGGCAGAATTCAAAAGAATTTGAATTAAAAAGCAATAAAGCAATTGAAATATGTAACATAATTAAAGATATTAACATTGAAAAAATAACACCTTTTGAAGCAATGCAAGTGTTATTTGATTTATCACAAAAATTAAAATAAAGGGGATATTTTTATGGCAATTAATGTTTTGCAACCAGAGATTTATAACAGAATTTCTGCTGGTGAAGTTGTTGAAAAACCTGCCAATGTTGTTAAAGAATTAATTGAAAATGCAATTGATGCTGGTGCAACAAGCATAAATATAAGCATTCTTGGTGGTGGAATAGAACAAATCAAAATTTCTGATAATGGTTCTGGCATAGAAGCTGGTGATTTAAGAAAAGCATTTTTGCCACATGCAACCAGCAAAATAAAAGAAATTTCTGATCTTGATAATATTTTCACATTGGGTTTTAGGGGTGAAGCTTTGGCAAGCATTGCATCTGTAAGCCAAATAACTTTAACATCAAAAGTTTCTGAAAGTGAAATTGGCAAAACAATTTCATTAAATGGTGGAGTTATTGAAAATGAAGAAGATAAAGGTTGTCCAACAGGAACGCAAATCATTGTTAATAATTTATTCTTTAACACACCTGTAAGATATAAATTTTTAAGGAAACCTAAACAAGAAGAAACTGAAATAACAAATCTTGTTGCAAAATTTATTCTTGCAAATCCGCAAATTGCTTTCACTTACAGTGCAGATAATAAACTTATTTATCAAAATTCAAAAGGCGATCTTAAACAAGCAATTTATGTTATTTATGGAAAAGACTGCTATGATGCACTTCAACCAGTTAAGTTTAATTCAAATACATTAAAAATTTCTGGATATATAGGAAAGCCAAGTTATGTTAAACCAAACAGAACTTACCAAACACTTATGGTTAATGGAAGATATGTTAATAATCAAACAGTTTCAACAGCAGTGTATAATGCTTTTGCTGGCTACTTAATGGTTGGAAAATTCCCATTTTTTGTAATAAACATAAATCTTCCGTTTGAAGATGTTGATGTTAACATTCATCCTTCTAAAATGGAAGTAAAATTTCAAAATTCAAATGAAGTGTTTAAAGCGGTTTATGTTGCAGTAAAAAAAGCATTGGAAGAAGTTAATACGGTTATTGAATATAAAGAAAAAGAAGAAATAAATGAAACTAAGTTTGTTAACAAACCAATTGAAATATCACCACTTAACAAAAATGAAGGTGTAAGCTTTAAAATTGAAGATGAAGAACAACTTAAAGAAAAGAAACAACAAATTGAAAGTGAAATTAACAATTTATCAACATCATTTGCAAATTTAAATAAACCTGTTCAAAATGTTCAAACAGCAACAGTTTCAAGTAATTCAAGTATTTTATCGAAAATATATAACGAAAAAATAACTAATCTTGAAAATCAAAAACAAGAAATTGAATCAAAATTGTTTAATCAATCTGCAAAATCTGAACAACAATTTTTCAACACAGACGAATTTTCATTTAAAATAATAGGCAAGATTTTTAACACATATATTTTAATAGAAAAAGATAACGATTGTTTCATTATTGATCAACATGCTGGGCATGAAAGAATTTTGTTCGATAAACTAACTCAGCAAACTGAAAAAAATAATATTGCAGTTCAACCTTTGTTAATTCCTGAAATAATTTCAGTTAACCATATTGAACACGATTTTCTTTTAACTAAAAAAGAAAATTTAATTCAAATTGGTTTTGAAATTGAAGAGTTTGGTTTAAACACTTTCAAAGTTTCAGCGGTTCCACAAATATTAAGTGAAATTAACATAAATCAATTTTTTAACGAATTATTGCAAGAAATGAATGCATATAAAACAATCACAAATGTTGAAATTATAAGAGATAAACTTGCATCAAAAGCTTGCAAGAGTGCAGTTAAAGGTGGCGATGATTTAAGTGAAAGCGAAATAAAAATGCTTATTCGAAATATGCTTAATCAATCAACACCATATCTATGTCCACATGGCAGACCAATAATTGTTAAACTTTCAAAGCAGGAACTTGAAAAAATGTTTAAAAGGATTGTTTAATGAAGCCAAAAATTATTGTAATTATGGGGCCTACTGGGGTAGGGAAAACAGAACTTGCACTTGAACTTGCAAAGAAATATGATGGTGCAATAATATCAGCTGATTCAATGCAAGTTTATAAGAATTTAAACATTGGCACTGCAAAGGAAAGTGAAGAAGAACTTAACAGTGTTCCACATTATCTTATTGACATTCTTGAACCTAACGAGTTATGGAATGCAGGTGATTTTAAAAGTAAAGCAGAGCATATTATTGAAAAGTTAAGTGCCGAAAAAAAATTGCCAATTATTGTTGGTGGAACAGGAATGTATGTTAAAGCTTTAATTAATCCATATTCTTTTTCTAATTCACAATCAAGTGACGAAATTCGAAATAAATATGAAATTCTTGCAAGTCAGAATGGAAATGAATATGTGCATAATATCTTAAAAAAAATTGATCCAATTTCTGCAAACAACATTCACCCAAATCAATTAAAGCGAGTTATTCGTGCAATTGAAATTTTTGAAACAACAGGCATACCTAAGTCTGCGCATGGTGGGGAAGAGCAACTTGAAAGTTTATATGATTCACTTATAATTGTTTTAAACCGAGATAGGCAAGAGTTATATCAAAGAATAAATTTGCGTGTTGATAAAATGATTCAACAAGGGCTGATTGAAGAAGCAAAAAATCTTTATGAAAACAATGGATTTAATAAATTATCTGCCGAGGCAATAGGGTATAAACAACTAATTGAATATTTTAAAAATGAAGTAACCTTAGAATTTGCAATAGATAAAATCAAGCAACTTTCAAGGAACTATGCCAAACGGCAAATAACCTTTTTTAAAGGATTTAAAGATGCACATTGGTTTAATCCAGAAAATGAAAAAAATGAAATTTATATGTTAATTAATAACTTTTTACAAACAAAATAAATATAATTAAAAGTGTGTTTATAACGCACTTTTTTTATTTTGATTTTAATTAAAATTTACAATGAATTGCATATGAATTTTTATTCATTTTTAATTATGCATAAATATTCATACGCAAAAAATGTCAAAAATAGCACGAATATTTATGCATAAAACGCTTGCATATTTATAAAATTTATTGTATAATTATGTTGTTTCAATAAAAAAGGCTGTGAATATTTATAATTTTTTTATAAAGCATATCACTTTCTTTCCCTTATAAATAAAGGGGAAAATCAATTTTAAGGAGTATTCATTATGGCACGAACATTGCGTCAATCAAAAATTCTTGAATTAATTGCAAAATCTGAAATAGAAACGCAAGATGAACTTAGTCAAGCATTAAAAAATGCGGGGTTTGAAGTAACTCAGGCAACTATTTCGCGTGATATAAAAGAACTTGGTTTGATAAAAATTCAAAGTGAAAAAACAAAAAAATATAAATATGCTGTAATGAGTGCCAGTCAACCATCAGCAGTTTCAAACAGATTTTCAACAATATTTAAAGAAGCAGTTGTTTCGCTAACTCAGGCATCTAATCTTGTTGTTATTAAAACCATAAAAGGTATGGCAAGTGCAATATCAAGTGTTGTTGATAAACTTGAAATTTTAAATGTGCTTGGTTGTGTTTATGGTGATGATACCGTTATGGTTATAGTTAATTCTGAAAACAATGTAAAATCTGTTATTGATAATTTAAGTATAGTTTTATATGAATAGGATATTTTAATGCTAGTTAATTTAAAAATAAATAATATTGCTTTAATTGAAAAGCTTAACATAGATTTTAATTCTGGCCTAACAGTGCTTACTGGCGAAACCGGTGCAGGTAAATCAATAATTATTGATGCAATAAATTTTGTGCTTGGTGAAAGGGCAGATAAAAATTTAATAAGAACAGGTCAAACTTTTGCAAAGGTTGATGCTGTTTTTTGTTTTGAAAGTAACTTTGAAAAAATTAAAAATGTTTTTGAAAATTTAGGCATAGAATTTGAAAACACAATAATTCTTTCACGCACAATGAGTTTTGAAGGTAAGAACGAATGCAGGGTTAATGGTCAACTTGTTACGGTTGGAATGTTAAAGCAAATTTCAAACACTTTAATTGATATTCATGGTCAGCAAGAACATCAAGTTATAATGAATCCAAAAAATTATATTGAAATTTTGGATACTTACATTGGCAGTGATTTGTTAAAATTAAAATCGTCGCTAAGCAGTTTGTTATCTTCCTTAAAAGATATTAATAACAAAATTTCTTCATTGGGTGGCAGTGATGCTGATAGAGAAGCAAAAATGGAATATTTGCAATTTCAATTTAATGAATTGAAAAAAGCAAACCTTTCGTGCGGTGAAGAGGAAAAACTTGCTGAACAACTTAAAATACTTAACAGTGCAGAAAAAATAAAAACATCCATAACAGATTGTATAATGTTTTTAGATACTAATTCAGTTAATGCAAATTACTGTTTAAACATAAGTCAACAAAAATTAAATTCCATTTCAGCATATAAACCAGAATATGAAAACATTCTGCAACGAATAATTTCTTTAAGGTTGGAATTGGAAGATTGTGTTCAAGAATTGAAAAATGAATTAAATGATTTGGATTTTAATGAAAGCGAATATAACAAAATTGATTCAAGGTTAGATGAAATAAGAAATTTAAAAAGAAAGTTTTCAAAAACTGAATCTCAACTTATTGAATATACAAATCAACTTGCGGAAGAGATAAATATGCTTTCTTCAAGTGAAGAGTTATTATTGAGCCTTAAAAATCAAAAACACCAAGTTATTCAACAATTAAAAGATATTGCATATGAAATTTCAAATAAGCGCAAAAAACATGCAGTGGACTTAGAAAATCAAATTAAGCATCAATTAATTCAGTTGGGAATGCCATCTGCAATTTTTAAAATTGAATTTTTAAATAATGCTAACGACGATTTTGAAAAAAGTATTTCCTTTAATGGCATAGATAACATTGAATTTATGTTTTCTGCCAATTTGGGTCAACCCTTAAAACCAATAAGCAAAGTTATTTCAGGCGGTGAAATGAGCAGATTTATGCTTTCATTTAAAACTGTAATAAGTAAAATTGATAGCATTAACACTCTTATATTTGATGAAATAGATACTGGAATAAGTGGAAACATTGCACACATTGTTGCACAAAAAATGGCAAAGATTGCAAAGCATAGGCAAGTTATTTGCATTTCTCATCTTCCACAAATTTCAGCAATGGCTGATAATCACTTTTTAATAAGAAAATATGAAACTGAAAATCAAACCAAAACAGAACTAAAATTATTGGAAAGCAGTGAAAGAATAAATGAAATTTCAAGGTTGCTTGGCGGAGTTCAAAACAGTCAGGTAGGCAAATCAGCTGCAATTGAATTGCTTGAAGAATGTGAAAATTTTAAAAATAGCAAAATTTAACAAGTATAATATTTATTCAAATTCAAAAACTACCTTTTAAAAGGTGGTTTTTTTTATGCAAAAGAAAGCTTTTAAATTAATGTTAGCAATGTTTTTATCAAGCGCATTTGCATTTTGTTGTTTTAATGTTCCTTATTATGATATTGTTAACATTCCAGAAATTATTAATTTAACACAAAACGATTTAATTAATATAAATAAAAACAAAACATTTGGTAATTTTATAAATTTGGAAACAGTGGGTGAAAACAATGTTTCTTCAAGCGATAATGCCATTGAAATTATTTTGAAAATTTTTGATTTATTTCCAATAAAAAAAATAAAAGCACAGGTATATGAAAATGAACAAGTGCTTGCAAGTGGTGAATTGGTTGGTTTTAATTTAAAAAATAAAGGCGTTATTGTTGAAGGGATTAATTCAGTTTTAACTGAAACGGGCGAAGTAAGTCCAGCATTAAAAAGCGGTGTTATGGTTGGTGATATAATAACACATATAAATGGTGTTGAAGTAAGCAGTAACGAAGAATTTAATGAATTAATTAACATGAATGGTGATAATATTCACATAATAACTTATTTAAGAAATAATAATTTATATGAAACAGAGATAAAGTCTTATTATGATAAAATAACAAAAACTCAAAGAATTGGTTTATGGGTAAAAGATGAAACAACAGGAATTGGAACATTAACATACATTTTGCCAAATAAAGATAAATATGGTGCACTTGGCCATGCAGTAACAAATTCTGGCGGAGAAATTGTTTCGGCAAATTCTGGAAATATTTATGAATGCAATTTGCTTGGAATTGAAAAAGGTCAACGCGGAGTTGCGGGTTCTGTTAAAGGCATTTTTGTTAATGATGAAAACAATATAGGTTCAGTTACAACCAATACTAATGTTGGGTTAATTGGAATTATCAAAAACAACACTGAAATCTATAAAAAAGCAAAAGAATATAATATTGGTGGCAGATTTTCAGCAAAGCCAGGTAATGCACAAATATTATGTGAAGTTACTGATCAAGGTGCAAAATTATATGATGTTGAAATTATTAAAACTTCAAGCCAAAACAATTCAAAAGAAAAAAGCATGGTTATTCGAGTTATTGATAGGGAGTTGCTTGATATAACTGGTGGAATTGTTCAAGGTATGAGCGGAAGTCCAATAATTCAAGATGGAAGAATTGTTGGTGCTGTAACACATGTTTTTGTTAATGATCCAACAAAGGGTTATGGAATATATCTTGATTGGATGTTAGAAAAACAAAATTAAAATAATTATAAAATAATTTGAAATAATTTGAAAAATTTGTAAAAAATAGTAGATTTTTCACAAAAAATTTGTTATTATATAATAAATCAAAGGAGAAAAGTCTATGAGCAAGATTCACGCAAATGCATTATTTTTTTCTAATTCAAACATCGAGCTTGCATATAAAGTTAAAAAAATTGCTTGGGAAATGGGTGTTAATGTAATTAACTGCCAAACATCAACAGAACTTATAATGCATAATTTTCAAATCAAACCAGAAATTATATTTTTCGATTTAACAAGTGATTATTGCACCATGGAATTTATTTTTAATTTTTGTAAAAATGGATTTTATTTTGTTCCAAATATTGTTGTGATAGGCAAAGAAAAAATTGAATTTGAACATGATAATTATGTGTTATTTGTAAATGAACTTGATTTTGAAAAGAAGTTTATTGATAATTTTCATCAAATAAGGTTTTCCATTTTAAGCAATAAAGTTAAGCGATTTTCAGAAGCAACAATTAATAATTATTTGCTTGAAAGTTTAAAACCACTTTCTGTTAATAAAAGTCATAAGGGTTATAAATACCTTAAAGATATTGTTAAATTTCTTTGTATAAATGATGGTGTTCATTTTAAATTAACAAAGTTAATATATCCTGCAATTGCTGCAAGAAACAATGTTTCGCCTTGCAGTGTTGAAAGAGATGTAAGAACAGTTGTTCATCATATTTGGAAATTTTCAAAAAAAGAAAATCTTTATGATTATTTTGGAGATTATAACAATAAAAAAGCACCAACCAATCTTCAATTAATTTCAGCTTTGGTTGAAAAAACGCTATGTTATTGCATGTTAAATTCATAATAAGCATATCAAGAAACTTATTTTAATATAATAAAGTATGAAATCATCTGCTGTTTTAAGGCGAAAATATATTTTTAAATCTTATATTCAAGGTTTTTTTAAATGTTATGGCATAACATTGTTAATATTTTTAACACTAACTTTAATAAGTTTATTCACAGGAATTTTTTCAGTGAATAAATATGATGGTGGTCTTAGCGAAAGCGATTTCTTTGATAAGGTTCTTATAAATTTAACCGATGGAAACTTAACTTTTTGGAAATGTTTATTTAATCGCATATTTTGGTTTATGTGTTTATTATTTATTTCCTTTATCACAGCACAAAATAAATTTCTTATAATTTTTAATGCAATAGTTATCGTTATTAACGCTTATTTAGTTGGAATTGATATTGGCATAATATTTTCAATATTTTCAATGCGTGGAATTATATTTACAATTTTAATTTATATTCCATTATTGCTTATTTCCATGTTAAGTTTACTTTTAATAAACTGTGTTTTTATCAAGAAAGTTCAAGAATATACAAAATATGGTGCAATTTGTTCTAAGAAAGATATTTATATGGTGTTATGTTTAATATTATTTTTATCAATATTTCTTCAAGCAGCATTGCTGCCAATTTTTAATAATATTTTTATTATTATTGAATAATAATTTTTCAAAAAAACAAAATAACAATATGAAAAAGTTATTTTGTTTTTTTATTGCAGTATGTTTAATAGTTTCATTAAAAACACAGCAAAATGTATATGCTGATAATGATGAAATATATCTTCTTGGCAATGCAGAATGTGTTCAAATTTTAGAGCATAACAATATGTATAAAAAAGTTCCAATTGCAAGTTTAACTAAACTTATGACCGCTTACATATGTTATAATAAAATTTCAAAAGGTGAAATCTCGTTTAACGATAAAGTTTTTGTTTCAAAAACAGCAAGTGAAGCAGAGCCAAGCAAAGCATATTTAATTGAAGATAATTGTTACAGTTTGCAGGATATTTTTAAAGCAATGCTTATTAAATCTGCAAATGATTGTGCAATTGCAATTGCTGAACATATAAGTGGCAGTGAAAAAGCATTCAGTGAATTAATGAACATCACAGCAACACAAATTGGAATGAAAAGCACAAATTATACAAACGCAAGTGGATTATCAACACCAAATCAGCATAGCACGGCATATGACCAATATCTTTTATTTCATGAAATATTAAAAATTGATGAAATTGTGAACATATTAAAAACAGATAAAATGGAATTTAACAATGGTGAAAAAGTTAAAACGTTGTTCAGCACAAATAAGTTAATTCCGATTGGGATAATTGGAAAAACGGGCTACACAATTGAAGCTCAGAATTGTTTTTGTGGTTGTAATTTTAATGATGAAAATAAGTTTATTTTTATAACCTTTGGTAACGAAACAAGTGAACAAAGGTTCAGTAAAGTTAAAAATTCAATCAACAATGCAATAAGTGAATATAATAAAGAAATAATTGTTTCTTGCAATGTTAAAAATAAAAAATTTCAACTTGCAGAAAATGATATGTGTTATGCCAATGAAACAGATTTTTCTGTGCTTATTAAAAAAGGCGAAAAATGTCCGTTTAATGTTATTGAAAACTTTTATTCATTCAATAAATTTCCCATAAAAAATGGCGATATAGTTGGTGAAAGTTTGGTTATTTTTAATAATAAAATTATTAAAAGAGTTAATTTAATTGCAAAAAATAAAGTTGAAAGAATCTCAATTTTTACCAACATAAAAAGAATTGTTCAAAGTTAAAAAGAACTTGATAAAATATAATAAATCTAGTATAATACTTATTAAGAAAGGGGTATTATGCTAGATTTTTTAGGTAGTTTTTCAGGGTCTACATTATTAATTGTAATAATTGCTTATATTATTGCAGTGCTTTTTGCTATCATAATGCACGAATGCGCACATGGATATGTTGCTTATTGGAATGGTGATGATACTGCAAAATTGCTTGGCAGGTTAACTCTTAATCCACTTAAACACATTGATCCACTTGGTGCATTATGTTTTCTTTTTGTTGGTTTTGGATGGGCAAAACCTGTTCCAATTAATCCTGCAAGATTCAGAAATTATAAAAAGGGACTTATAACAACTTCTGTTGCGGGTGTTGTTATGAATTTTATTATTGCTTTCTTTTCTGTTTGCTTATATGTTGTAACCTTTAAATTTTTTAACAGTTCAAATTTAGCAAGCACATTTTTAAAATATTTATTTTCATTTAGTTCAAGCATTAACATTTCACTTATGGTTTTTAATTTACTTCCAATTTATCCATTAGATGGATTTAACATCATAAGTGCAATGTTGCCATATGGCAATAAGTTTGTTAACTTTATGCATCGATATGGTCAAATTATTTTAATCATTGTTATAATTGCACTTTCAAGGCTTGGTGTTTTTTCATTTATAACATCAAATATATTTAATGCATTAATTAATTTTTGGGCAATGGTTTGGGGGATTTAATGGCAAAAGAAGAATTTATGGAAGAAGATTTAACGCCTGCAAGAAAATTTAAACTTGAAAATTTCGAAGGGCCGTTAGATTTATTATTAAAATTAATTAAAGATGCTAAGTTAGATATTAAAACTGTAAAACTTGCAGAAATAACATCACAATATCTTGAAGTGATTGCAGATATGTCGAACATAGATATGATTGAAGCATGTGGATTTATAAATATTGCAGCAACGTTGGTTGAAATTAAATCAAAATCACTTCTTCCTCGCGATGAAGAAGAAACTGATGAACCTGAAATCCCAGAAGAAGTTTTATTAAAACTTCGCCTTGAAGAATATCAACTTCTTCAAGATGCCAGTGCGAAACTTAAAGAAATTGAAGATGTTAATAAATACTATAAAGCACCAGACGAAAGTGTTGGCGATTATAGGTATGTTTTAAAGCAAATGACCTTAGATGCATTACTTGATGCATTTACAAAAATGATGCAAAGAATTGAAATTAAAGAAGCTAAGGTCGAGCATAAAACAATTCAAAAAGATAGATTCACTGTTGATGATAAAATTAATGAAATAAAAGAAGTTGTAAGGCAAAGAAAAAAAGTTGTTTTTACTGAATTATTTGATTCTGATTATTCAAAAATTGAAGTTATAACTTGTTTTATGGCACTTTTGGAACTTCTGAAATTGCAACAAATAAGAGTGTCGCAAGAAAGTAGCTACAGTGAAATTGTTATTAATTTTGCAGAGGAGAACACAAATGAACAAACTGCTTAACGAATTGGAGGCAATATTGTTTGTTTCTGGCAATGGACTTGAAAAAAACTATATTGCAGAATCATTAAATATAACCTTAAAAGAACTTGAAAAAGCAATTGAAAACTTAAAAAATAAATATTCTGGCGAATGTGGAATAAGGCTTATTCAATATAAAGATAAAATTCAATTTGCTTCAAATCCAGAATATTCAACAACGGTTGAAACACTTTTAAATCCGGTTAAAGAAAAAGCACTTTCAAAAGCAACCCTTGAAACAGTTGCTATTATTGCATATAAACAACCAATAACAAGACTTGAAATTGAACAAATAAGGGGTGTTAATTCAGATTATGCAATTCAAGTTTTAATGGAACATAAAATTATTGATGTTGTTGGAAGAAAAGATGCTGTTGGTAAGCCTTTGCTATTTGGAACAACAGATGAATTTTTAAAGCGATTTAACCTTAACTCACTTGAAGATCTACCAGACTATGATCAACTTCTTGAAAGAATTGAAGTTATAGAAAATAATGTAAGCCTTTATACTTTTGGATTAAATGAACAAGAAGAAAATGAAGACTCGGCTGGCGAAGAAGAGTTACCTGATTTCTTGCAAGGCGAAGAAAATATTCAAACAATTGTTAATGAATAAAAAATAAATATTTTAAAGAAAATAATTAATATGCAATGGGAAATTGTTATATTGGTTATTTTTTTTGTTTTAGTGTTACCATTAACTTTAAAAATTAAATTTAGTTTTAATGTTTTAAGAAATGTTGGCGAGTTATATATTTCTTTATTTTTTGTTCCAATTTATGTGCAGTCACTAAAAATTGATAACGGTTTTATCAAATTTGTTAAAAATCCAGAAAAAATAAAAAAAATTA
>JAZUCT010000039.1:0-10227 GCA_045639255.1 Clostridia bacterium | reverse complement strand
AATTAACCATTTTAGATTCTCCAAAATAAAAGGTTGAATTCTTGTGAGAATAATGAAGCGTATCAATGCCATATACTGGCATATTATGAGATGTATTCAATGCAAATTTTCTAACAATGCAATCAAATTCAAAATAGCTGTCTAGTAAGATATTAAATATATATTCTCCAATTCGTCCCCATTTATCTGTACGAAGATCTGCATTAGCATTATTTATATATTCTTCATCTAAGATTTTTTTCAAAGACTCGTCTACAGCTTCGCATTTTAAGATTCGTTCATAATCAACAAAATTAATAAGACTAGTATAGATATTATTATAGTCTTGTAAATCAAGTTCTTTTTCAATTGGTATGTTGACTTGCGTATAAGTTTTTAATTTGTCAAAATCTAAAATGTAATTAACAAACGAATCATAAAAGTTGTTGAAACCATCTTCATTTATTTGTATATATACGAAATTATAATTATCTTCGTCTCGATATACAGTATATCTGTCAAATTTATCTTCTTGAATCATATTAACACTCCCAAATAATTAATAATATAATATCATATTTTCATTGTATTTGTATGCATTATTAAAAAATTTCTCAAAATGACTTGCAATTTATTTTTTTTAGAGGTAAAACACAAGACAACCTAAGGAGGTATTATGAAAAAGATTGTTGAACTTGTGGATTTGAGTTTTAAGAATTCACACGAGTATTTTGAAAACTCTATTGATATTCAACACATGAAAGAAGATTTAGTTTCTACTTTTACACCAAGTCAAAAGGCTATGTTTGAAACATTGCTAGATAGAATTTATAAACTTCACAAACTTGATATTGAAGAACACATCGTTCACACTCACAAAGTGTGTAAAGATGTTTTTGCGTTGAGGTAATGTTTATGTTTGAAATTTTGGATATGGTTCATGGTATTTTAGAAGAACAAAAAATAACTGCTGAGGAGCAGTTACAACTAAACAAAATATGCGACTTGGAAGATAAGTTTGTTAAGGAATTTTCTAAGGATAAATGGAAAGAATATTTTGATTTAGACATTGAAAAAGGTTGTCTTAGCAATATGCATATTGATAAAGCAATTATTGTGACTTATAAATTATGCAAAAAGTTGTTTCAAAAGTAAGGAGTCAGTATGAAAGCAAAATTTATTGATAATGTTCCTAATACCAGATTGCTTAGGAATAGGCTTGATGAGGGATTAGGTGTTGAGAGACAATATTTCATTGAAAGGTCGGTTGTATTAAAGCATCATAACTTTATGTATTTTCGTGACCACTTATCCGGCGAGAATGATATTGTCAAAATGCATCGCAAAGATATGTTTGTTGATGATAATGGCATGTGGCATGTGATAATGGTTTGTTGTGTTAGGGCTGATATAATGATTCTTATATTTAGTGACGACGCTAATTATCCAAAGTATTTGTCCATTAAAAATAACGGTGGCGAACAGGTTGAGCCCAAGTTCACCACTTGCAATAGATATTCCGTTTAATTGATTGTAATTAGACGGATTTTTTGTTATAATATATTTGTAATTATAAAAAAGTGATCCCAACTTTGAGAACGGGTCAATTTTTATAAAAAAGTGTACCCAATTCTGTAAAAAGTGTATCAGAAATTGGGTTAAATTGAGTGTTTTTTGTTTAATACAGTTTTGATTATTAAACTCGCTAAACTCCTTGATTTATCGTACTTTTTTTTATTAAATTGAGTGAATAAAATGACTGTCCCAGGAAATTCTCCTAAGGGGAAGGTCGGGGGTTCGAATCCCTTTTGGAACACCAAAAAAAACAGGCAGAAATGCCTGTTTTTGTTTGTGTTAAGGTTTTACTTAACCATAATTTAAGCATTTTGAAGTTATTTTTTAAGATGAGTTAAACTTTTTGTTAAGTTTAAATTATGGTTTTATAAGGGTCATATTCATAAACAACTTTGCTGGCTTTTATTTTTTTAAGTTGGTCGGTGTTTGCAACATATTTTTGGTTTTGGTTTTTTGTTAAAAAGTTGTTATCCAATAAAAAGTTAATATGGTCACATGCAGCTCCAAAACCAATGTTAAGTTTGCGTTGAACAGCAGAATATGTGATTTCTTGTTCGACTGCAAGTTTAACTATGTTAACAAGGGTTTTTTGTTTTATTTTTTCAAGGTTTGTTACATATTTATATTTTTTAAAACACATAAAAATTTTTCTCCTTAATTAATTATATAATTTTTAAGCACAAAACACAAATATTTTTAATTATGTTGCAAACACTAGGAAAATTTTTAAGTTTGTGCTATATTTAAATTAGGTAAATGTGTGCCAATTTAACGGGCAAAACAAACAAACCGAATTTAAAATTGTTAAAATTTGAAAACATTTTATTTTTATATTTTGGAGATTTTTTATGGAAAAATTAACAACAAAACAACTTAAAGATATGTGGATTAAGTTTTTCACAAAACATGGGCACAACCAAATTGCATCTGCTTCACTTGTTCCACAAAACGATAACAGTGTGCTTTTCACAACTGCTGGAATGCACCCACTTATTCCCTATTTACTTGGTCAACCACACAGCCAAGGAAAACGCCTTTGTGACTATCAAAAATGTTTAAGAACAAATGATATTGACAGTGTTGGCGATATGAGCCATTTAACATTTTTTGAAATGTTGGGCAGTTGGAGTTTAGGCGATTATTTTAAAACACAAGCAATTGAATATAGTTATGAATTTTTAACTTCACCAGAATATTTAAACATTCCACTTGATAGGCTTGCAGTAACCGTTTTTGCTGGAAATGCAGATGCACCAAGAGATAACGAAGCCTTTAAAAAATGGAAAGAACTTGGAATTAAGGAAGAAAACATTTTCTTTTTGGAAGATAACTGGTGGCAAGCAAGTGAAGTTGGTCCTTGCGGGCCAGATAGCGAAATGTTTTTCATAACCGATAAAGCACCATGTTGTGAACATTGCAATCCAAGTTGCGATTGTGGAAGATACCTTGAAATTTGGAACGATGTTTTTATGGGTTATGAACACAAAGAAGATGGTTCACTTGTTGAAATGAAAAACAAGAACATTGACACTGGCATGGGCTTGGAACGAACCGTTTGTGTGCTTAACGGCTATGAAAGTGTTTACGACACCGATGTTTTAAGGCGAGCAATTGACGAAATTGAAGTTCTTTCAGGCAAAAGTTATAACGAAAGTGAAGAAACAAAGCGTGCAATGCGAATTATTGCCGACCATATGCGTGCAAGCACCATGCTTTTAGGCGATGAAATTCCATCAACACCAAGCAATGTTGGCAGGGGCTATGTTTTAAGAAGATTAATAAGGCGCAGTGTTAACTATGCAAGAGGCTTAGGCATTGATGCATTTAATCTTTGCAAACTAAGTGAACTTTATATTGATATATTTAAAGAATATTACCCTTCACTTATTCAAAACCAAGAATTTATTTTAACAGAACTTAACAAAGAAATTAAAAAGTTTTCAAACACCATTGGTCAAGGGCTTAAAGAGTTTGAAAAAGTTGTTAAAAACTTGAATGGAACAATAATTTCAGGCGAAAGTGCTTTCAGGCTTTATGAAACATTTGGTTTCCCAATTGAAATAACACAAGAAATGGCAACAAATAGGGGTTTAACCATTGATATGGTTGCGTTTAAAGAATGCGCTGAAAAACATAAACAACTTTCAAAACAATCGCTTAATGGTCAGGTTTTCAAAAGTGGTTTAAGCGGAACTGGTGAAATGGAAACAAAATATCACACAGCAACTCACCTTCTTCTTGCAACCTTACAAAAAGTTTTAAGCCCTGATATTATTCAAAGGGGCTCGAATAACACAGCCGAAAGGTTAAGGTTTGACTTTAATTTTCCAAGAAAACTTACACCAGAAGAAATTAAAGCAGTTGAAGATGCTGTTAATGAACAAATTAAAAACGCATTGCCTGTTGTTAAACAAGAACTAAGCATTGAAGATGCAAGAAAATCTGGCGCTATGGGAATTTTTAACGATAAATATGGCGATGTTGTAACAGTTTATTCAATTGGCAATTATTCAAAAGAAATTTGTGCAGGCCCACATGTAAGCAACACAAGTGAACTTGGCACATTTAAAATTAAAAAAGAAGAAAGTTCTTCCAGCGGAGTAAGAAGAATTAAAGCAATTTTGGAATAAGAAAAAGTGGATTTAATCCACTTTTTTTAATTGTTTTTAAAATGTGCCATTTTTTATTTTTTCAATTATTTTTTCATAAACAGGAATCATGTTTGGTTCTTTTGATTTATTTATTAATTCACTAAAAGTTAACCAACCAACATTACTGTTTTCTTCTGCTTGAATATGTATGAAATCGGTTTCGTTTGCTTCAAATAAATAAGTTATGTTAAGGTGTTGGTGTGCTGAAATATATTTGCCTTTTTTGGTGTGGCCTTTAACAGATAAAATTTCAACCGAAATTGGCATTTGGCTTACAATTTTAAAGTTTTTAAGCGAAGTTTCTTCTGTGGTTTCTTTTTGTGCAACAAATAACATATCATCATCACCATCGGCGTGTCCGCCAACCCAACCCCACGAATTATAAATGTTGTGATAAACACAAAGAACTTTTGTGTGTTGTTTGTTGGTTATAAAGGCAGAAGCGGTTAAATGGCAAAATTTATTTTCTCGGGTAAGAATGTTTTTAAAAATTTGTTCTGCTTGAATAATTAATGAAACATCTTCTTTTTCTTGTTCATTATATGGTTTATATTTTTTTAACATTTCAATTGTTTTGCTCATAAAAGTTCTCCTGCTTTATTTTAACATAACAAGCAATAAATTTAAAATTAAAAAAAACAAAAAACTTTATCGGTTTGATAAAGTTTTTTTTGTTAGTTATTTTCGTTATTATTTTTCTTTTCTTCTTCTGCTTTGCGTTGATGATAGTTTTTATAACCAACCTTTTGGTTATCGCCTTCATCCCACTTTTTCCCAGCAGTTGCAAGCAATCCAAGAAGCAAGCAAGCGGCCAAAATTATGCAAACAATTGGTGCAATTACGTTTTTAGGAAGTGCAAACGCACTTACAAAACAAAACAATGCAATTATTAACAAACCGCCGGCAACAAATATGTTAAATTTTTTAAACAATGCACTGCCTTTTGAAAGCAATTGCTTTAAAATAATAAGCAAACCAATGCCAGCAGTAACAAAACCAACTGCAAGGCTTAAATTAAACCAGCCAAATTGAACAGGCCACAAAACCTTTAAAAGCCAAAGAACAGGTGCTGCAAGAATTAACAAACAACAGCACAATTTGAAAATAAAATTCTTACTCATATAAATTCACTCCTTATTGTTTTTCGCCACATTCGCTGCAAAATTTTGCATTTTTTCTTAACTCTGCACCGCAGTTAGAACATGTTTTTTTAATTTTTGCACCACATTCGCTGCAAAACTTGCTTTTTGGGTTAAGTTGTGCACCACATTCACTGCAAAATGCTTTTGATTGTTGTTGTGAGTTGTTTAAATTTAAGTTGTTATTAAGGTTGTTTGCAAGGTTTGCACCCATGCTTAAACCAAAACCAGCACCCATTGTTCCACCCATGCTGCCTTCATTTTTTGAAGCAGATTTAAGGGCTTCCAAAGTTTCCATTTGAGTATATACATCCATATTGTTTCTGTAAATATTCATTGTTAAGTTTTTATCAAGTGCTTTTTCAATTTCTTCTGGAAGCGAGAAGTTTTCGAAATTGAATTGTGCAATTTCAATGCCAATTTCTTTAAGGTTTGCATTAAGTTTTTGTTCAACAATGTTGGCAAGTTCATTAAGATTGCCTGCCATATCCAGCACAGGAATTTTTGTTTCGCCAATTGCATCGCTTATGTTTGAAATAACCATGCTTTTTATATAATCGGCAATTTCATCGGTTTGATAAAGTGAATTTGTTCCGCTTAAATTTTGCATGAACAAATATGCATCGCTAACTTTAAAACTGTAAGTTCCAAATCCCCTTACACGCACAGCGCCATATTCTTTATCGCGAACTAAAATTGGGTTTGATGTGCCCCATTTTTGATTTGTGAATTGCTTTGTGTTAACAAAATATATATCTGCTTTAAATGGTGTTTCAAAACCATAAGCCCAACTCATAAGTTTTGTTAAAATTGGCATATTGTCAGTATCCAACTTATAAAAACCTGGCAAGAAAACATCGGCAAGTTTGCCTTTATAAATAAAAATTGCAACCTGGCTTTCGCTAACAGTTAGTGCCGAGCCTTTGTTAACTTGATTGCCACCCAAATCGAACTTATGAACAATGGTGTTGTTTGAATTATCGTGCCATTGAATATTTTTTAAAAGTGCCATATAAAAACCCTACCTTTTTCACATTATAGCACATTAAAAAGCGAAAATGAAAATATTTTTTTAGTTTATAGTTGTTTTTGCATAAGTTATTTTTTTAGTTAATAGAATATATTAGGTTTATTTTGGAGATATTTTATGATTTTAGCAATTAACTTTAAAAAATATAGAGTTGGATTTTTGTGTGTTATTTGTTGCCTTGTTTTAAGTTTGTTAATTGTTTCGGGAGTTATTTCAACACAAAGTTCGCCAACGCTTGGCTACACAATTGTTATTGATGCTGGGCATGGTGGCATGGACGGTGGAACTTTAACCCCAGACCAAAGTGTGAAAGAAAGCGATATTAACCTTGAATATGCAAAAACGCTGGAAAAACAACTTAAAGGCTGTGGTTTTAATGTTGTGCTTACACGAACAAACACAAATGGGTTATATTCTGCTTTTGGCACTAACTATAAAGATGAAGATATGCAAAAACGAAAAGAAATTATTTTAAGCGCAAAACCCACAATTGTTATAAGCATGCACACAAATTTTTTTACCGACGCTTCACAAAAAGGTGCACAGGTTTTTTATCAGGCGGGCGATGATGATTCAAAATTGCTGGCAGAATGCGTGCAAAAACAACTTAAAAACAAAGTTGGCACAACCCGTGAAGCATTAAGTGGCGACTATTATATTTGCAAATGCCACCCTTATTTAAGCATTATTTGTGAATGCGGATTTTTATCGAACCCCGAAGATGTTGAAAAAATTTTAAGTGAAGAATATAAAGAAGAATATTGCTATGCAATTGCTTGCGGTTTGGTTGGTTATTTAATAACACCAAGCCAAATTGCATAAAACAAAAAAAAGATAAGCAATTTGCTTATCTTTATTTTTCGGTTTCTTCAACCTTTTCGGATTCTTTTTTATAAGGTTTGCCCTTATAGATTTGTGTAACAACATGTTCTTCAAGTTCAATGTTATTACCTTTTATTTTTTCGGTTTTTTCGTGTTCACCAACAATAAGTGAAGTGTGAATAATATCTTCTTTTGTTAAAATTTCGCCGTAACTTGTTACAATAAAATCGGTTTTTTCAGCGGTTGTGTTATATAAAATGTTATCGATAAGTGGCAAGTATGCAAGTCGGTGTGAATAAAGGCGTTTTTCTTTGTTCTTTTTTGATTTTTCCTTTCTTATTTCGTTAAACTTTTGTGGAAACACAGAACCTATGATTTTATCTTTATAAAGCGCACCATGAAAATCTGAACCGCCTGAAATAAACAAATCAAAATCTTCTGCAATTTTAAAAAAGTTGCTTGCTGCTTTTCCACGGAAGTTTGATGAATGAAAAATTTCCAAACCGTCTAACCCATTTTTTGATTTTTCTTGAATAATTTTAACCAGGTTTCTTATTAAAACTTCTTGAACAGAACCAAAATAATGATTTTGTTCATATCTTATTGAGTTTGGGTGTGCAATAACGGCTTTTCCGCCTGCATTTTTAATAAGTTCAATGCACTTAAAAACATCAAGTTTAGCCAAACTTTCGCCTTGTTCGCTGAACAATGTTGGTTCTGGAAAGAACACATTTGAAAGTAAATCTTCAAGTTTAGGTTCTTCTTTTATTTTGCAATTTTTAAAATATACTTTGCAAATTCGAAAAAATTCATTGTAAATTTCTTGATGGCTGGTAAGGTTTTCAAGCCCAGAAAACAAAGAGTAGTTAATTTTTATGTTATATTCCCTTTCAATTTTGTGAATGGAACCAATTATTTGTTTTCCGGTGTTAACATATTTAAGTTTGTTTTGTTTTTTTGAATTAATAGGATAAACTTTTCTAAATTTAATTTGAACCAATTTTGAATATGCATTAAGTTCTTTATCATAAATGTTATAGCCAAGCCCTAACATATGCAATTTACCATAAGTAGAGTGGCCATCTTTCATTTCAACACTTTTTAAACTTGTGTTAAATTCAACACCAGATATGCAAGTAAGATTTCTATATTTTTCAGGGTGTTGGTTCATTTCTTTAATTGCTTTTTTGCTGCCCAAAATGTTTTCGTGGTCAGTTATTGAAAAAACAATGTGTGTTTTTAAAAGTTCGGCAAGGGCTTGCAATTTTTCAAGAGTTTCAAATGGGGTTAAATCGCAACCAGTTTCGTGCGAATAACTGGTGTGAATATGCAAATCAATAAGCACTTTTTCTTCGCTTTCGGCGGTTTCTTTAAGTGTTTGATATAAATTATTAAAGTTATTTACAATTTCGTTTGTTCCAATTTTAATTGGCTTCATAACTTTCTCCCCATAATATCTTTTGTTAGTTAAGTAAGGTGTTAAAATAATCGGTTAAATCTTGCGGAAGTTTAATTTCTTTGATTAACTGAGCATACATTTGTTGTGCTTTTTCAAGGTTTCCAACAATTTCGCATGCTTCAATAAGCAACAGCTTTTGATAAATGTTTTTTTCGGTGTTTTTGAAAACTTCAATTAAATTTTCAAAATTCTTATCAATGTTTGTTTCCAAAAGATTATCTAACCTTTCATATTGTTCAATTTCAGTTTTTGAAAGTTCTTCTTTATCAGCAAGCATTTGCAAATAGAATTCTTCTTTAATAACATTTTTAAGTTGAATTGCCTTAAATAATGTTACAAACGCTTTGTTGAAATCTTGTTCAAGTGCATAAACAAGGCTTGCACATTCAAAATGATTTGCGTTATAACATTCAACAATTTTTATATCAAGATTTGCAAGGCCTTCAAGTTGGGCATAGTTCAAAATATTTGAATAAACTTGGCTTGCAATAAATTTTTTTGTTTGTTCTTTAAGTGGCATATCAAAATCGTAACTGCAAAAGCCACAATGTTCGCATTTATAAACTGGTTTATTTTTAATTTCTTTATATGCTTTAAGTGAAAATATTTGTTTTTCAACTTCTTCACAAATAAAAGTGTTTTCTGTTTTACAATTTGGGCAAATTTTTTGTTTAAAATTTAATTTCATTTTTCTTCCCCGTTAATTTATTTTAACACAGCATAAGTTAAATTTCAATAGGCATTTTTAAGTTGTGTTAAACTTATTTTAACATATTTTGTGTTAATTTCATAATTATTAAGTTAAAAAAAGAACCTTGAAAAGTTCTTTTTAATTAATGCAAATTTGATAAAACTTGTTTTCTAAAATAAACACATTTCGTGCAAGCATTGATGCAAAAAATATATCGGGTAAGCAATAGTTCAAATATTGCATAAGGTGGCTTGCATTATGTAACATTATTTTTTCGTTTTGAGTGTTTTCAAACTTTTGTTCAAGTGCCTTTAAATCAAACTTTTCATTAAGTGCTTGTTCAATTAAGTGGTTATCTTCCACTTTTTTTATTGACACAATTGCTGTTTTGCCATTTGCTAAACTTACTTTTAAGCCTTTATCAACAATTTTAACATCGTTAAAAGTATCCATAACAATAATCATTGCAACATCAAAAAGCCCCATTTCAAGATCTTGTGTGTTCTGCATATATTTCTCTCCTTTGTTAATAATTATTTGGTTAACCTATAACTATTATATAGTATCAAACGCTAGAAAATCAAGTTTATACTATTGACTTTTTATACACTAAAATTAGTTATTTTATCGAAATATAAATTATTTTGTAGAAAGAGAGAAAATATGAAAATAAAAGATTTGCTAACTGACTTAATAAGAGAAAATAATGTTGATATAAAAACTCTTGCAGATGATATTGGTGTTAATAAAAGCACAATTTATAATATTAAGGAAGATAGGTATACACCTGATTTAAAGACTTTAATTAAATTAAGTGATTATTTTAATTGCAGTATCAATTATTTATTAGGTATAAGTGAAGATAATTATTTTTCAAAAAC
>JAZUCT010000038.1:0-8741 GCA_045639255.1 Clostridia bacterium | reverse complement strand
TGAGTATATAAGAATAATTTATAACAACTTTATGGTTAATTTTTTTAACAAAATTAAAGCAAACTAAATTATTTAATAAAAGGAAATTTATATGGCAAAAAAGAAAAAAAATAAATTGGGTTATTCACTTATTCAATTTTTAATTGTTATTGCAGTTTCATATGTTGCAGGGGTTCTTTTGGCGGTGTTGCTTAAAGAACAATCCATTAACATTTTTAAACATTCATATATGTTTTTGCACCCCGATGCTTTCACTTACACTTTTCTTGTGCTTTTGGTTGTGCTTATTGCATGGCTTTCAAACTATATGAAAAAAATTGGAAAAATTGGTGGCGGTGGTGCCGATGATCAATATTTTAACAGCCACTTTGTGCCAGTAACTGAACTAAGAAAAAACAAAAAATATAACTTTTCAAAATTCACCGAACTTTCAAATGCAAAAGATGGCATTGTTATAAGAAGTGAACTTGTTAATAACAACATTGAAGTTAACATGTATGAACCCATTCACACCATGATTATTGGTTCAACCGGTTCGGGCAAAACCACCCGCTATGTTAACCCAACAATTCAAATTTTGGCACGCACAAAAACAAAGCCAAGCCTTGTTATTTCCGACCCTAAGGGCGAACTTTATAACCTTCACGCAAAAATGCTTATGGAACAAGGCTATGAAATTAAAGTGCTTGATTTAAGAAATCCATATGCAAGTGCAAGGTGGAATCCACTTGATAGGGCTTACAGGCTTTATCATCAAGCGCTTAACCTTGAAAAAGAAATTATTGTTAGAAAAAACATTAATCCTGCCGATTTAAAACTTAAAATAACCGCAAAAGAATATGGCCCTGAATGGTGGGAATTTAATGGTTGTGCTTATGCAACCCGTTCTTCACTTGAAACCGATTTTAAAGCAAGGCATGAAGAATTAAAAAGTGCCGCAATGGAAGATTTAAAAGATATTGCATCGGTGCTTTGCCCAATTGAAAACAAAAACGATGCTTCTTGGGATAGGGGTGCAAGAGATTTTGTTAATGCAATTTTAATTGCAATGCTTGAAGACACTGCAAATGCAGAACTTAAAATGGGGCTTGATAAGTTCACATTCTATAACGCAAACAAAATTGCCAATTACAGAGATGAAGACCCTGATAATAAATTGGAAACTTTAAGAAACTATTTCTATGGCCGACCAAAATTTTCAAATGCACTTTCGCTTGCCAATGTTGTTGTTAATAACTCGCCAAAAACTGCCGATAACTATATGGGAATTATCACAACAAGGCTTGCATTGTTTAACGACCAAAGTATGTGCTATTTAACCAGTGCAACCGACATTGATTTTAACACGCTTGCCGATAAACCAACTGCATTTTTCATTAAAATACCAGATGAAAAAGAAGTTAGGCACCCAATTGCAACCATTTGCATTTCGCAACTTTATAAAACACTTGTTGATGTTGCCGATAAACGCGGTGGCTCACTTCCAAGAAATGTTCATTTTATTTTGGACGAATTTGCAAACTTGCCTAAAATTGAAAATTTAAACACAATTGTAACAGTTGCAAGGTCTAGGAAAATTTTCTTGCACCTTGTTATTCAATCTTATTCACAACTTGCAATTAAATATGGTGAAGAAGTTGCCGATACATTAAGAAACAACTGTAACATTCATATCTATATTGGAACAACTGACCAAAAAACAAAAGAAGAGTTTTCAAAACGATGTGGCGACAGAACAATCACAACCAATTCTTCAAGCGAAACAAAAGGTGGCGGTTCAGGTGAAAGTTCAAAAACAAAATCCACACAAACAGGAACAAGGCCACTTGTTTACCCTGCCGAACTTGAACACCTTGGCGAAAACACCTACATTGTTTCAATAATGAACGAATTCCCTATGAAAGTTATTTTCACACCGCATTATATGTGCATTAAAAAAGGTTTGTTTGAAGTAACACCTATGCCAGATAAATATTCACCAAGTAAATATTTGGACGAAGAAAAAGTTTATTATGATATTGCACAAAGAAACAACATTATTTTAAGGCCAAAACGCAATTCAAGTTTGTTCGATTTTTAAAAAAAACACGCAATTTTATGCGTGTTTTTTGTTATAAAAATTATGTTTTTACGAAAAAATTGCTTGTTAAATTTTGCCGTTTATGTTTTTATTTTGTTGTTATTTAATTAATTTTGTGATAAACTACAATTAATTATATATTAATATTATTTATTATTTTAAATAATATTTTATTAAGGGAGTGTTTATCTTATGAAAAAATTTCTTAACACTAAAATTATTGCAATTATGTTCGCTTTAATTGGAATGTTTGGCGGAACTTTTTTATTTAATGTGCCAAACAAGGTTTATGCAAACACCGTTGAAAGCGATGGCATTGTTTTCACCGCAAAAGTTGTTGAAAGAAATAAAACAGATTTGAATTCATATAAAACCAACAATATTTTTGGTGCCGAAAGTGGCAATGAATTTAAAAGTGATTTGTTAAAAGACGGCATTAATGGTTATGAAATTAACAGCGCTCAACAAAATAACTATTCAAGCAATTATGTTCAAAACATTGCCCTTAATAAACACACCATGCTTAAAAACGACAACGGAAATATAATTCAAAATGCTTACATAAGTTTTGGTTGGGATAATGTTGTTAATTGGAATAATGTTGATAATGAAACTTCCGCATACATATATGAACTTACAGTTGGTTTAACCCTTACACACACCGATGGAACAACTGATGTGCTTTACACCCGTAACATTGAAGAAAAAACTTTAACAAACGGATCTGACACAATTGGCACTGCAAAATATTATCAACACTATCTTGACTTATATTATAACCAAACAAGTGATGGAAGAGATTTAAGTGGTTATGAAAACAACCAAGGAACTTACACATTCACATTCACTTACAGAACAAAAACTGGTTTTAATGTTTCGGCATCTAAAACAGTTTCTTACAGTTTCACTTTGTTAAGGCAAGCACATTATTCAACTGAATTTAATGGTGAATATTCTTTAACAAACGGTTCATACAAAACTTATGAATATAATTCAAATAACAAAACAAACCATGCACCACTTTTAAAGCAAGATTGTTTAGTTTATGCACCAGTTATTAAAAACATTAATTCTTCATTCCAAATTTTTAACACCAACGAAAACGAAAATGAAAGCGTTTACGGGCTTTCAACAAAAACTAAATATAACACTTTCTTTAACTATGCAAACAGAAATGAAATGCCAACATTGGTGTTTGATAACACAAAATATGTTGTTAAAGTTACAAGAACATATTATTCAGTTGTTACCGAGTTCACACTTGGCAACGGTGTTACAAACATTTCAAATGCAAAAGAGTGCGGTGTTAATGTTTCATATAATGAAGCAACTGAAAACACAACAATTGAATTTGTGGACCTTGGTGTTTACAAAATTTCATATGAATATGTTTTCTTTGGAACTGTTATGACTGCCGACAACAGCCAAAGAATGTTAATTTGTGGCGAACAATTAACTGTTTTTGGAACACAAATTTATTATGCAAAAGATACAACTGGCGAAGCAGAAATGTATGCTGATGAAGAAAACAATGCATATGTTTCCAAACTGATGAATATACAAAACAACACTGTTAACACATACGATTATTTAACCAGCGAAAAAATTAAAAATCAAAAATTTATTATTGATGGAAATAATATTAAATATACAACATTAAATTCAAATGTTTTCACAATTCCATCAACAAACCAAGCACCTGTTTGGGTAAGCAGTTTGGGAATTATAAGTTCAGAAAGTAAATATTATGTTTGGAATGGCTCTGTTTGGCAAGAACATAACTATATTAACGGAACAAAATTTTCAGATAGTGGCATTTATTTAATTCAAATAATTTATTCTTATGCCGACTGGACAAATGTTGCAAATAAATATAATTTAACTGGCAACGAAAAACAATGGTTCTGCTTTAAGGTTGAAAACAAAACACCAACCCTTTCAGTTTCAACCCAAGAAAGCACAATTGAAGTTGCATCGAACACTAAGGTTAACAAAGATGTTAAAATAAATGTTAGTGGCAAAAAAGGTGCTTTCGATAGCGATGTTAAACTTGTTATTGAAAAGTTATATAATGGCGAAGATGGAAAAGGTGAAGGAGTTTTTGAAACCCACAAAACTATTGTTGGTTATGAAAACATTGAAAAAGAAGATTTAACACTTGCCGAAGAAACCACTTATAAAGTTAAACTTTATTATGGTGCAACTGTTGGTGGTGTTCAAAGCACTTTTACCGAAAGAGTTTTCACAATTGATAAAACCGCACCAGATTTATTTCTTAACAACACCGACCCTGAAAAAGATATGTTAACAGATTTTGTTACAGTGAACAACTTTGAACAATTTAAGGTTCTTTGCAATGCTGACGATTTAAAATCATTAACATATTCTTATGCAACTTTTGAAAACAATGGTGATGTTGAATTGAAAAATAAATATATGTTCAACGGCTATACCCTTTCAAACTTTACTGCACAAATCGACTATGCAAGCACAGAAATTTCAGTTGCTGGTGTGTATGTATTCACCACAACCGATAATGCAGGAAACACAAACACAAAAATTGTGGTGCTTGATAACACAGCACCTGCATTTAAGCAAGAACCAGAACAAACAATTGATAACCCACTTAATGTTTTCAGCGAAAATGTTACAGTTAGTTCTGGCGAATATAAAGCAATTGCAATTGATTTAAACAACAACTTTGATAAAACACTTTTAGAAAATTTAAGCGAAACACAACTGGATATATTTAAAAAATATTTCGATTTTGAAAACAAAGCATTCATTGTTAAATTAAGTGCAGATAACACAAAAATAACTCGTGCCGAAGAAAATAATAATAACAACTTTAACCCATATAACAGCGACTATATCTATAACAACAAAAACATTGAAACCGAATATAAAGGCACTGGAATTTTTAACAACATTCAATTGATTAAACCAGATGAAGATACCGCTTGTTATTATAATGTTGTTGTAACTGACATTTTAGGCAATAAGTTTGAAAAACTCATTGAAATTAACATGGATAAAAGCCAAGGCCATATCATTTCAACTGGCGAAATTTATGATAAAAAAGAAATTGCAGATGGTGCATATTTCAGGGTTTATAACAACTCGTTAACCAACCTTAAAAATGTAAGTTTTGAATTTTTAATTGGCGAAGAAGAATATGAAGTTGTTTCTCTAACCTATTCTTACTTCCCATTCAGTTACAATGTTTCAAGCAACAGATATCCTTTCACCGACACACCAGCAATTGAAAACAAAAACCTTCTTGCAACAGCAAACAATAATAATGTTTTAACTGGAAAAACTAAAAAAATTGCAACAGAAACCATTAATCCAGTTTATTCAAGCAAATATGCAAGTGCTGTAACTGCTGAGGGCTATTATGAAATAACAAGGCTTTATAAAAAAGATATTCACCAACCAGAAAACGCAAAAACTTATTGTTTTGTGGTTGACCGCAACAACATTAAATCAGATATTAAATATAATAAAGATGGAAATGAAGTTTATGATTGGGGTGAAAACATATATTTCAACCTTAACAACGAAGGAAAAACTTACACTTCATTTATCTCTAACATTTCAAACAACCCAGCAGCACCTGAAACTGCAAACTTATTAATTTCAACAAATAAACTTCCAGCATACTTAAATATTCCAAACTATAAATATGATTATTTAAACACTAACGAATGGTTTAACAATGCACTTAACATTAATTGTATGGTAAGTTTGGGATATATAGGTGCTAACCAAACCACAACCACAAGCGAAGATGTTATTTTGTTTAATATATCAAACTCTGAAATAACATATTTCGATTATAGCAATCACCCTAACACTGTTAAACCATCGGATTATAAAGCACCTTATTATGTTTGCGCTTATGATGGAACAATAACAGCATTCAGTTATAACGATAAAAATGAACTTGAAAGTGCAGTGTTGAATTATGATAAAGATGGCATGTTTAACAAATTCAGAAAATATTGCCTAACCTTTGTTAATTCAGCAACTTACATAATTTCAATTTCAGATAACACTTCAAACTTCACAGGTTCACAAAACACATATGCAAACACATTAACTTTTAAATTTAAAATTGAACACACTGCCCCATCAGGCTTCTGGCACACAGCAACAGCAACTTATAATTCAGTGTTTTCAATTTTAAACACAGAAGATAATTTTGTTAATTTCAGTTTCAGCAATTATAACGATGTTACAAAAGCAAAAATTGACCTTAACAACATTGAACTTGTTCAAATTTTTAACAACAATGAAATTGTTATTCCTGTTGAAAATTTATATAGATCACCAAGCGATTATTCAACAACTTACACCATAAAAGGCATTGACACTTCAAAAGAATATATTTATGCCTTAACAATTAAATATGAAGGTGAAGAAGAAAATTATGTTGTTGGCGATAAGAACTTCTTTAAAGAAACTTATTATTTAATTGTTGATAAAACAAATCCAACTTATACAATAAGCAATTTGCTTGAAAGCGATGCTTATTTAAATAAAAATAACCATGTTTCGGTTAACCAAGAAACTGGTGAATATGAAATTGATGAAAATTATTTCTTTGTTATTGATTCAAAAACATCATTTAACGAATGCACCGATTTATTTGTTTCAAATAAATATTCATATTTTAAAAATAACACAGATGTTTTAACCACATTAAAACAAACTGAAACAAACACATTCTTCTATTATCGCAAATATGATAAATTCAAACCTGGCGAATCAAACATGAGCAGTTTGTTGCCAAACGATCCAAACTATGCAAACTATGATGTTCAACGCGACAGGCCAAGGTTTAACATTCATAATAACTTTGATTATAAACATTTGTTATATGATACTGCCTTTGAATATATAAGCGATTTAAGTTTAAATTGCTTCTATGAAATAATTGAAGTTGATGGCGCAAATAACTATTCAAGTTTCACAATTTATTTATGCGATAATAAATCTGCAACACTTGAATTTGCAGACATAAAATCTGGCAGTGATGTTCAATTTATAACATTGCCTAAAACAATGCCAGACGATTCTGTTGTGTTTAATTCAACTGAAAACCTTACAAGCCTTAACCTTTTAAGCCTTGCATTCACAAGCAAAAATGAATTTAACACTTTTATTAACGATATGTTTTTCAGTGTTAATGTTTCAATTGGCTCAAATTCGCAAACCTTTAATTTCAGCAATGAAGATTTTAAATTAATTTATAACAGCAATGCTGATAATGGTGTTAATTATGAAATTAATGAAAACTTAACACTTGCAAGCATAAATAATTTCATTTCATCTGCACTTGCAACAGAAGAAATTATTAAAAACGGAACAAGCATTGATATAACAGTTTATTCAAGATATGCAAGCACCGAAATTTGTGATGTTTTAACTTATAACTTTAAAATTCAAGGTACAGAAAAACTTGAACTAACCTATTCGCAAAATTCAAATGGAAAAATTGAAATTGTTGTTCCTGCAAAAACAACTTCAACACATATAACAAAAATTGAAATTTATGAAGTTAATAACGGAATTTTAGGCGAAAAAGTTTATACCACTGAGAACACCGAATATCTGTTTGGTTTTGAATATGATAACGAAACAACTTTAATTGTTTCAAATCTTAACCCACAAAATGTTTATCTGGTTAAATATTGGGATAATTTTGGTGATGTTGATAACTATCAAGTGCTTATTATTAACTTGAAATATGAAAACGATGTTAACAGTGAAAGATTAAGTTACAACACTGAAAAAAGCACAACCATAAATGGTGTTATTCACACAAGTGATAAAGTAACATTTACTTATCAAAGTTATTTATACAGCATTTCAGTTGTTAAAAATGGAACAACATTAACTGAAACCGAATTAAATTCAATTAAACAAGTTAATGCTGAAACCGGAAAGGCAACCTTAACTTTCAATCGTGCAAACAATTTCACTTCAACTGATAATTATTCAGTTTCAGTTTATCCAATTGTTGCAAGCGAAAGTTCAGCAGTTAACTATTCATTTGTTATAAGCACACTTTTACCAAATGTTCAAATTAAAGATTTCTTAGATAATATTCTTTTCGATGCAAATGCTGGTTCAGCAGAACTTAACACTGCTCAACGCATATTCTTAAATTGGGATAGCTCTGTTACAACTTATAACCCAACTTTAATAATTGCTACTCCAACTGGTTCGATTAACGCAACTAACCTTTTAAACGGAAAAAGTTATTTCAATGAAATTGGAACTTACACAATAACTCAAACAAATGATATTGGCAACAGAAGAACCATTATGTTCTTTATCATTGAAGATAAAAACAAATTCTATTGGGTTGAAAATGCACAAAACAAAACTATTTTAACACCATCAACTCAAAGATATCCTTACACTTATTTAAATAAAAACAATGAAGAAGTAACTGAAAACATAACTTTCTTTAACACAACACTTTTAAAAGGCCAATATAATGTTATTGCTAACATTGATAAAGGCTTAACAAGTGAATGGCAAGAAGAAATGAAAATTGGTGAAGTTGCAGTTAATATTTATAAAATCTATGGTGAAAAAACTCATGTTTACACCGAATATATTGCAATTGCAACTTTAAACAGCACAAATT
>JAZUCT010000037.1:0-6260 GCA_045639255.1 Clostridia bacterium | reverse complement strand
GATTTATTTTATGTTATAATTAATTATCCAAATTTTAAATGAAAGGAAAAACTTACTATGAATGAAAATAATGAAGATGTTTTAAAAAAATCTCAGCATTACAATGAAGGTGATATTCAAGTTCTTGAAGGCCTTGAACCTGTTAGAAAACGCCCAGGAATGTATATTGGTTCAACCGATGAACGCGGGCTTCACCACCTTATAACTGAAATTGTTGATAACAGTATTGACGAAGCATTGGCAGGTTACTGTTCAAGAATTGAAGTTACCTTAAACAAAGATGGCTCTTGCTCAGTGCTTGATAATGGCCGTGGAATTCCAACCGGAATTCATAAAACCGAAGGAATAAGCGCTGTTGAAGTTGTTTTAACAAAACTTCACGCAGGCGGAAAGTTTGGTGGCGAAGGATATAAAATAAGTGGTGGTTTGCACGGTGTTGGTTTAAGTGTTGTTAACGCACTTTCAACAGTGCTTACAGTTGATATTTTTCAAAATGGAAACCACTATTTCCAAGAATATCACAGGGGTGTGCCACAAGAAAGGCTTAAAGTTGTTGATGGCGCTGTTAAAACAGGAACTCTTGTTACATTTATGCCTGACCCTGAAATTTTTGAAACTGTTGATTTTAACTATGAAACACTTAAAAACCGTTTTCGTGAAATTGCTTTCTTAAACAGGGGTTTAACAATTTGCATTACAGATAACCGCACAGAAGAACCTAAGAAAGAAGAATTTTTGTTCGAAGGCGGAATTATTCAATATGTTGAATATTTAAACGCAACAAAAAACAAATTGTTTCCAAAGCCAATTTATATTAAAAACATAACATCAACAAATGAAGTGGAAGTTGCATTGCAATATACCGATTCGTTCACATCACAAATTCATGCATATGCAAACAACATTAACACACAAGAAGGTGGAACACATCTTGTTGGATTTAAAAATGCAATAAGAAAAACCATTAACGAATATGGAAAAGCCAATAACATTTTAAAAGGCGAAGAAAAATTAAGTGGTGATGATGTTGAAGAAGGTTTAACTGCCATTATTTCGGTTAAACTTACCGACCCACAATTTGAAGGCCAAACAAAAACAAAACTTGGCAACAGCGAAATGCGTGGCATTGTTGAAAAAGCAGTTAGTGAAGGCTTGGGCGACTTCTTGGAAGAAAACCCAAATTATGCGCGTGAACTTATTATGAAATGCGTTACCGCAAAAAAAGCAAGCGAAGCTGCAAGGGCTGCAAGGGAAAGCACAAGAAATAAATCTCTTGTTGAAAGCGGTGGCATAAGTGATAAACTTGACGACTGCAACGAAAAGAACCGCAAACTTTGTGAAATATATATCATTGAAGGGGATTCTGCGGGCGGAACTGTTAAAAGTGCAAGAAATCGTGCTTATCAAGCAGTATTGCCACTTCGCGGAAAAATTTTGAATGTTGAAAAAGCAAGAATTCACAGAGTTCTTGAAAGTGAAGTTATAAGAACAATGTTCCAAGCGTTTGGTTGTGGAATGTTGGATAACTATGATGAAGATAAATTAAGATATGAACGCATTATTTGCATGACAGATGCCGATGTTGATGGTGCACACATAAGAATGCTGTTGTTAACATTCTTCTATCGCTATATGCCAAAACTTATTGAAAATGGGCATGTTTACATTGCACTTCCACCACTTTACCAGGTAAGAAAAGGCAAAGAAGTTAAATATTTATATAGCGATGGCGAATTAAATGCTTATCTTAACGAAATTGGCGGGCCAAAAGGCACAACAATTCAAAGATATAAAGGTTTGGGTGAAATGGACGCTGAACAACTTTGGGAAACCACCATTGACCCAACCAGAAGAACCTTGCAAAAAGTTAAAATTGACGATGCTGTTGAAGCTGACAGATTGTTCAGTTTGTTAATGGGTGAAGACCCTGAACTAAGAAGAACCTTTATTGAAGAACACCATCACCTTGTTGAAAACTTGGATGTTTAATGGTTAAAAGGAAAAATTAATTATGGGTAAAGAATTAGATATTATAAATTTATTAAGTCAAACCAAAATTCAAGATTTGCATGTTGAAGAAGAAATGCAAAAAAGCTTTATGAACTATGCAATGAGTGTTAACGTTTCGCGTGCAATACCTGATGCAAGAGATGGTTTAAAACCTGTTCATAGGCGTATACTTTATGGAATGTATGCCCTAGGCATAACACCAGATAAGCCACACAAGAAATGTGCAAGAACTGTTGGTGATGTTATGGGTAAGTTTCACCCACATGGTGACTCTTCAATTTACGATGCTTTGGTGCGTTTGGCACAAAACTTTTCAATTAACGAACCACTTATTGATGGACACGGAAACTTTGGTTCAGTTGACGGCGATGGCGCTGCGGCTATGCGTTACACAGAAGCAAGGCTTTCAAAAATTTCAGGCGAAATGTTAAGGGATATTGATAAGAACACAGTTGATTTTGTTCCTAACTTTGATGGCGAAGAAGAAGAACCAACCGTTCTTCCATCACACTTCCCTAACCTGCTTGTTAATGGTTCAAGCGGTATTGCAGTTGGTATGGCAACAAACATTCCACCACATAACCTTGGTGAAGTTATTGATGGTGTTAACGCACTTATTGATAACCCCGAAATAACTTGCGAAGAACTTATTGAACATATTCCTGCACCAGATTTTCCAACCAAAGCAGTGCTTATGGGAACTGCTGGCATAAGAAAAGCATACCTAACAGGCAAAGGTAACTATGTTTTAAGAAGTAAAGCAATAATTGAAGAAGAAGATGAAGATAACAAAAAACCAAAAATTGTTTTCACAGAAATTCCTTATCAAGTTAACAAAAAGCGTGCAATTAAACAGGTTCAAGACCTTGTTAGAGATAAACGACTTGAAGATATTTCAACAATCCGTGACGAAAGTGACCGTGAAGGAACACGCGTTGTTGTTGAACTTAAAAAGGGTTCAAGCCCAGAAGTTGTTTTAAACACAATTTATAAGCACACACAATTTCAAATTTCAGATGGTATAACTTTCCTTGCACTTGTTAACAATCAACCAAAACTTTTAACTTTGAAAGATATGCTTTCAGTTTACCTTGAACACCAAGTGGAAATTATAACAAGAAGAAGTAAGTATGACCTTGAAAAACTTGGCGACCGTGTTCATATTTTAGATGGACTTGTGCTTGCCCTTGCTAACATTGATGATGTTATTGCAACAATTAAAGCAAGTGCCGACCGTGCAGAAGCACTTGTTAACCTAACAACTAAATTTACATTAAGTGAAAAACAAGCAAGTGCCATTTTGGATATGAGACTTCAAAGATTAACTGGCCTTGAAATTGAAAAACTTAAACAAGAACTTGCCGACCTTAAAGCACTTATTGAAGAACTTAACATTCTTTTAAGTTCAAGGCAAAACATATTGGCAAAAATTAAAGAAGAATTGCTTGAAATTAAAGCAAAATATGCAACTCCAAGAAAAACAGAAATTGGCCTTGATTATTCAAACATTGATATTGGCGATTTAATTAAAAAAGAAGATGTTGTTATAACAATTTCTCACACTGGTTACATTAAACGCCTTCCTGTTGAAGAATATAAAGCACAACATCGTGGTGGCCGTGGTGTTAATGCACACAAAACAAAAGAAGAAGATTGGGTTGAAAATATGTTTGTTACATTCAGCCACGATGACTTAATGTTTTTCAGCACCAAAGGAAAAGTTTACAGGCTTAAAGCTTATGAAGTTCCAGAAGCATCACGCACTGCAAAAGGCCGTGCAATAATTAATTTGCTTGAACTTGATAAAGAACAAGATGAACAAATTCAATCAGTTCTTCCTGTTAAACAAACCGAAGAAGGTTACATGATTATTGCAACCAGAAACGGTTTAATTAAGAAAACCGCTGTAAGTGAATTTGCTTCAATAAGAAAAACTGGCAAAATTGCAATTAAACTTAATGATGGCGACCAAGTTATTAATGTTTCGTTCACAAACGGAAATAATCAAATTCTTGTTGCCTCACATGAAGGTAAGTGCATAAGATTCAGCGAAACTGATGTTCGCACTACTGGCCGTGACACAATGGGTGTTAAATCTATTGAACTTAACAAAGATGATTATGTTGTTGATATGACTGTTATTAACGAAAATGCAGAGTTTATAACAATAACTGAAAACGGTTATGGCAAACGCAGTGAACTTAACGATTACAGACTTCAAAGCCGTGGCGGTAAGGGTGTTAAAGCAGGCGTGTTTAACGAAAAAACTGGCAAACTTGTTAACTTAAAACAAGTAACCGGCGAAGAAGATTTAATGCTTATTGCTGATAATGGTGTTATTATAAGAATGCACACTGATGCTATTAACACAATTTCAAGAACAACACAAGGTGTAAGACTTATGAGATTGGATAACAACGCAAAAGTTATGTGCATGGCTCTTTCACAAAAAGAAGACGATGAAAATGTTGAAAACACCGAAGTTAATTCTGATAATGCTGAAAACACTTCAAGTGAAGAATAAGTTTTAAGAAAATTATTCTTAATAAGATAAAAACAAAAAACACTGCAAATTGCAGTGTTTTTTTTTATTTTTCATTTTCAGTTTGGTTTTCTTGTTTATTATTTTCAAGTTTTAATTTTAAAACCAAATTTTTATATTCTTGCTTATAATTGCTTGGTTTAATTAATTCTGGATTAAGTGCTATTGCAATGCCTTTTGCATAAATGTTTTGTGGATATTTTTTGTTAACTTTGTTTGCATATGCTGATAACAATTTTTGCATTTCTTGAAAGCAATCTTCATTGCGTTTTTCATAATAATCATAACTGAAATATGCAAACAACTCTTGTTCAAAAGGTGTTAAATCACAATCTGGTTCTTCACCAGTGTCGGTTTCACTTGAAGAATAATCATATAAATAGTCTTCTAAATCGCACAAACGGGCAGCCCTAACAGTTTTCATGCGGTTAAGCATGTGGTTATTAACAAAATCATCAACAATGTTAAACACATGTTTATAAAATTGCACAGATGCACATTTTAACACTTCATTTTTTTCACACTTATCATATTTAGTATCTAAATTTTCGCTTATATATTTAACAAGTTCAACATATAAATCTTTTATAACTTCTTTCTTACTTCTTAACATAAATTTCCCCTTGCTTTTAATTAATTATATCATATATTTTTATTCTGTCAATATGGAAAAATATGCACTTAACAAAACAAAAAACACAACAAATTGTTGTGTTAATGTTTTTGTTTTTACCAATTAATTGGTGAAAAATTCATTTCTTTAAGGCAGGAATTAACTTTTGAAAATGGTTTTGAACCAAAGAAACCTTGATATGCTGAAAGTGGGCTTGGATGTGCCGAAGATATTATGCGGTTTGTGCTTTGATTAATATATTGCTTATAACTTATTGCATTTGCACCCCATAACACAAACACAACATTGCCCTTTTCACTTAATGCTTTAATAACTTTAAGGGTGAAATTAAGCCAGCCCAAGTTTTTGTGCGAATTTGCTTTGTGTTCTTCAACAGTTAACACCGTGTTTAAAAGCAGAACTCCCTGCTTTGCCCATGGTGTTAAATCGCCACTTGTTATGCTTTTAACACCTAAATCACTTTCAAGTTCTTTATATATATTAACTAAACTTGGTGGAAATTTAAAGTTTTTAGGAACTGAAAAACTTAATCCTTGTGCTTGACCTTTTTCGTGATAAGGGTCTTGCCCCAAAATAACAACTTTAACATCGTTAAAATCGGTTAACTTAAATGCATTAAAAATGTTTTGTTTTTCAGGGTATATTGTTTGGGTTTTATATGCATTTTTTAAATATTGCAAAAGCGATTGAAAATATTGCTTTTTTTCTTCTTGCCTAAAAAGTGGTGCCCAACCATTTTCTATTTCAACATATAGTGCCATGGTTTATTATAACATAACAGTAACTGATTTGCAATTTTAATTCAACCTTATGTCATTCTCGGAGCGGGTCTATACTCCGAACGAGAATCTAGCGGTAGCAATTTATTATTAAATTTGTTGCAAAAAATTATTGTGTTGTGCTAGAATATTTTTGCATAAAAAGGAATATGATATGAACTTACAACAAATAAAGCAAAACTTTGCAAATTTAATTGAATTTAACCAAGAAAGCGAAAGCAGGTGGAATGTTATTGCACCTTTTTTCAGGGTTGACGGCAGTATGCTTGATTTATATCTTTTAAAAAGGAACAAT
>JAZUCT010000036.1:0-3035 GCA_045639255.1 Clostridia bacterium | reverse complement strand
CAGACGAATTTGGGCTTCCACCAGAAAATTTTGCAATAAAAACTGGCCTAAGCCCAGCAGTTGCAGTTCAAACCAGCCGTGATGGAATTGAAAAAGAAGTTAAAGCAATGGGCTTTTCGTTCGATTTTTCACGCAAGGTTCAAACTTCTGCACCAGATTATTATAAGCACACTCAGTGGATATTCCTTCAATTGTTCAAGCACGGAATGGCATATAAACAACAAGGTGTTGTAAATTTCTGCACACATTGTAAAACTGTGCTTTCAAATGAAGATAGCCAAGGCGGTGTTTGTGATAGGTGCCATAATCCAGTTGTGCAAGAAACAAGGGAAGTTTGGTATTTAAAAATGCAAGAATATGCCGATAAAATTCTTGATGGCATTGAACATATTGATATGCGTGAAAACCTTAAAAACAGCCAACGAAATTGGATTGGAAAAAGCATTGGTGCCGAAGTAACATTCAAAACCAACCTTGAAACCGATTTAGTTGTGTTCACAACAAGGCCCGACACTTTGTTTGGTGTAACTTTTATGGCAATTTGCCCACACCACGAACTTATTTCAAAATATGCCAATAAAATAAAAAACATTGAAGAAGTTAAAAAGTATGTTGAAGCATCGAAATTTGTTTCAGCACTTGATAAAAAAATTAACAAAAACAAAACAGGCGTTAAACTTGAAGGTGTTTATGCTGTTAACCCAATAACAAACAAACAAATTCCTGTTTTTGTTGCCGATTATGTTCTTTCTGGCTATGGCACAGGTGCAATAATGGCAGTTCCTGCGCACGACCAACGCGACTATGATTTTGCAAAGAAATATGGAATTGAAATAATTCAAGTTATTGGTGGCGGTGATATAAGCGAACACGCACACGAAGGCGATGGTGAACTTATTAACAGCGGTTTCCTTAACGGATTAAGGGTGGAACAATCTAAGGCAAAAATGATTGAACACCTTGAAAAACAAGGCATTGGCAAAAAAATGGTTAACTATGTTATGCAAGATTGGCCATTTAACCGCCAAAGATATTGGGGCGAACCATTCCCAGTTGTTAAATGCCCAAAATGTGGCTATGTTGCAATGCACGAAGAAGATTTGCCACTTATGTTGCCAGAATTAACCGATTATAAACCAAACGAAAAAGGCGATAGCCCACTAAGCAAAGCACCCGAATGGCTTAAAACAACTTGCCCAAAATGTGGCGGAGTTGCATTCAGGGAAACCGACACAATGCCAAACTGGGCAGGTTCAAGTTGGTATTGGCTAAGGTTTATGGACCCACATAACCAAAAAGAATTTGCTTCAAAACAAAACCTTGAATATTGGAAAGAAGTGGACCTTTATACTGGTGGTGTGGAACATGTTACAAGGCATATGCTTTATGCAAGTTTCTGGCATAATTTCTTATATGATATTGGTGCAGTGCCATATAAAAATCCATTCAAAAAGCGTATGTGTAATGGCTTAATTCTTGCCGACGATGGCAAAAAAATGAGCAAAAGTTCAACAAATGCAGTTGCACCAATGGAAGTTATTGAACAATATGGTGCTGATGTGTTCAGAATGCACATAATGTTCATGGGCGGTTATTCAGATAATATTATTTGGACATATAAAGGAATTGATGGTTGCAAGCGTGCAATTGAAAACATTTGGAACATGCAAGACCTTGTTACACCTGAAAATCAAGTAAGCCAAAAACACGAACAAATGCTTAATGCATTCATTAAAAAAATTGAAGAAGATATTGAAGCATTCTCGTTCAACACAGCAGTTGCTGAAATAATGAAATTCATTAACACAATTAAAGAAGATAAATATATAACCAAAGAAGAATTCAGGCAATTCTTAATTGTTATTAACCCAATAATTCCACACATAACAAGTGAACTTTTTGAAATTGTGTTCTCAAAAAACATTGCATACGAAAGTTATCCAACATATAACCCAGATAAGTTGTTAAAACAAGAACTTGAACTTCCACTTCAAGTTAACGGCAAAATGCGTGGAACAGTTAATGTAAAACTTAATGCAACCCAACAAGAAGTTGAAGAGTTGTGTTATGCAACAGGCAAAGTTCAAAAAGAAAATGTTAAAAAAGTTATTTTCCGCGAAAACCGAATAATTAACTTTATTGTTTAATAAGAATAATAAAAATATAGGAGAAAAATTATGAAAAAGAAATTTTTTAATGTGTTGTTAGTGATATGTTTAATTATAACTGGCACTTTAGCGTTAAGCGCTTGTGATAAAAAAGCCAATCTTACTTATATTGCTCTTGTTAATAATTCAACAGGTTTTACAACATCGGCTGATACAGGGCTTGCAATTGGACTTGCAAAAAATTCGCAACTAAAATCAACTATGGATGAATATTTGGGAGTTCTTGCAACCGGTTATAAAAATGGTCTTATGAGTGAAATGGTAGAACTTTATACCAAGGGCACCGCTTATTCTATCGAATATAATCCAAACTATGTTTCAAATGGAACATTAAAGGTTGGCATGGTATGTGATAATGCTCCATTTAGTTGGACACAAGCTGACTTTAAAAACGGTGCACTTGCAATTTCTAATGTTGCTGGCAAATATGTTAACGGCTATGATGTTCAAATTATAGCACAAGTTGCAGCATATCTTGAAATGGAACTTGAAATTTACCAATATAACAGGGAATCACTTGTTTCGGCTGTTAAAGATGGAACTCTTACAGCCATAGTTGGCATGAACCCAACAACTGAAAATCTTCAAGAATTGGATTTTACAGTTAACTATTATCAACCAAATCTTGTAATTGTTACAAGAGACGATAGTCAAATTGTTACATCAACAACACTTGCAGACATTGATAAGAATAATGTTAAAATTGCTGCTCAACTTGGAACAGCATATCTTGATGTTTTGAAGGGGCAAACAAGCAATGTTACAGTTATTGAAACTTATACCAGTTTTATTAACATGAAAACGGCTCTTGAAACAAGAAAAATTGACGGTTTTGTTATAGAAGAACCTATTGCTAAGGTATTCTTA
>JAZUCT010000035.1:0-13189 GCA_045639255.1 Clostridia bacterium | reverse complement strand
ATGTAACACTTGCTTAATTTTAAGAAACAATAATATTCCAAAAAATAAAAGTTTATATTTTGGTCAAGTTGAAGAAATTTGTAACAATTCAAATTGCTTATATAACATAATAACTGAAACAAATTTAAATGAAAACAGTTTGTATGAAAAATGCATTATAAAATAAAGAATCCTGATGCAAGGATTCTTTATTTTATATCTTTAATTTGGGTTGTTGCAGAGTGTTTTATGAACAAATCCATAAGTTGTGATTGATGAATAACCTTTGTTACTTTAAGGTTATTATCTACAACAAAAAAGCGATTAAGATTGTTATGTTTAAGCATTTTGTTAAGTTGATAAAGTTTAGTTGTGTTTGCAATAACAATGGTGTTAAGTGGCATTGTTTTATTTGATAATTTTTGAAAAGCTGGAAAAATACTCCCCTGTTTTTCAAAAAGACTTAAAACAAAAAGTATGGCCATAAGCGAATATGAAAAGTTTTTTAATATGATTGAAAGAACAATAAAAATAACAGCAAAAATGCAATTAATAAAAACTATTATTTGCTTTGTTTTTTTTGTTATTTTTTTTAAAAAATGAATTAATACCTTACTGCCATCAAGCGGATAGATTGGAAGCAGATTAAAAAAACATAACGCAAAATTTGAAAGTGCAAATGAATAAGTTAACTGATATGTTTGCGGAAAACACCACCATAAAGAAATTGTTATTGTTAACAAAAAAAGGTTTAATAATGGTGCACTAAGCGCAATTAAAAGTTCGTGATTGTTATAATAACTTGAATTTATGTTAACTGTTGCACCAAAGGGAGTTAAAAAAACTTCGCTTGTTTTATAGCCCAATTTTTTTGCAACAAATATATGGCAATATTCGTGCAAAATTAAACAAAAAAAATAAACTATGAATTCTGAAAACATTCCATTCAACATAAGCAAAAAACATAATATGAACAAAACATAACTTAATTTAAATTTCATAGTTTAATATATTTTTAATATTTTAAAAATATTAATTTTGCGGTAAAATTCCTAAGTTTTTAAGCCTTTTAGCATTTATTCTTAGCATAAAATCATAGTTACCTTCACTGTTAATTTCAAGTGCAACCATTGCGTTGTTTTTATCAAATTCAAGGTAACTTGAAGCAATTGAAAGCAAATCACTTTTCATAACATTAACAATGCTTTCTGGGTTTATATATTTATCCGAAATAAGAACTTTATTTATTCTTGCAATTCCATTTTCTAAGTTTTGCATGTATTCATACCTTACCTTTTAATTTTCTTCTTATATTGCCCCAAAAACCCGAATATTTATATGTGCAATCGTAAATATAGTTTGTTCCATTTATTAAATTCTCTGTTAACAGTTTAAACGATTTAAAACTGTCACTTTTTGATGTTATTGTTTCACCTTCAACAGAAAGTAAAGAAATATCATCATCTTCCGGAATGGCTCCAATTAATTTTACTTTTAATAGGTTTGAAACTTCATTTACATCAATCATGTCTCCATTAAGAACCATATCGCCCCTAACTCTGTTAACAAGAACTCGAATATTTGAAAGATTATAACTTGAAAGCAATGTTACAACCTTATCAGCATCTCTTATGCTGGATAGATGTGGCGTTGTTATTATTATTGCTTCGTTTGAAGAATATACTGCACGATGAAATCCCAAATCTATGCCTGCTGGACAATCTATTATTATAAAATCAAAAAATTCATCGAGTGCATCAATAACCGATTTTATATGTTTTGCTGTTATTCTTTCTTGATTTGTTAAGTGCGATGAAGGCATAACAAATAATGTTGGTTGTTTTGAATGTTGAATTAATGCTTGTTTTGGCCTGCATCTGCCTTCAATAACATCAATAATATCATAAACAACTTTATTTTCAACACCTAACACAATATCCAGGTTGTTAAGGCCAATATCCATATCAAACAAAACAACCCTTTTATTCATGCTTGCAATCATCATTCCCAAATTGGCGGTTATTGTGGTTTTTCCTACCCCACCTTTTCCGCTTGTTATAACAATTCTTCTTGCCATAATTTCACCTTGTTAACTATAACATGGTTTTAAAAAAAGAAAAGGGAACAATTTGTAAAAAATTGTTCCTGATTGTAAAAATTTAACTAAACCAATTTTTCAAGGCCTAGTGCAACAATTTCTGTTGCGTTTTTATATGTGTTTATGTTTATATTAAGTTTTAAATCAACAAATTCTTTTAACCCACTTATAAGTGAACAACCACCTATCAAATCAACGCCGTTTTCAATGATTTCTTTAACATCATTTTCAGAACTTACATTTAATAAGGTTTCAACTGCGGTGCAAATATTTGCATAATATTCCTGAACAATGTTATATAAATCATAACTGGTTATGTTATTCTTTGCAAATTTATTTCCGTTAACACTTAAACCATAAAATGAGTAAGATAAATTAATTGTTGGCAAAAGTGTGCAAGCATTAATTCTTATTTTTTCTGCCATATCTGGTGTTATATCAATGCTGAAAGCATCGGCACAAAACTCAATAATTGCTTTATCAAGGTTGTTTCCGCCAATGTTCAAATTTAATCCATCAACAACCTTATTGTTTTTAACAATTGTTATATCTGTTCCGCTTGCGCCCATATTAACAATTAATCGTGCAGTATTATTTGTGTTAAGAACATTATATGCAATGTTATTTTGATTAACAAAATTTACCTTAATTGCACCACACTGCAACAAGCATTGTTCAATTGTTTGCAATGTTGCAATTTTAATTCCATTTGGAACTGCAACATAGAAATTGCCTATGTTACCATTTATGTTGCATTTATTAAGCATGGCTTTAATAAGCAAAACAAATGCATCTGGATTAACAATTTCGCCATTATTAATTGGTGTTATTACTTGTTCAAATTGGCTTAACATTTGCTTAGCTTTTTCGCCTATGCAAGTTTCATTGTTAGCATAAACAAAACTTGGTTCGCTTAAAACATAACCAAGTTGTGAAACTATTAATTGGGTTGATGATGCACCAATTTTTAGTGCAACCTTAAAATCTTTCATATTTATCCTTTAAAGTTTATTTTGCATTAAAGCACTTCAAGTGTGTAGTTGAATGATTTTTTGAAATCTGCTTGAACTTTAAGTGCTTCCCTTATTTCAAGAGTAGCATCTTTTTCAACAATAGTTTTTAAAATAACTGAATCGCCAAGCGTATCGCATTGAATATCTTTAATAATTCCGCTTTTAGCCCTGTCAAAACATTTTGCAAGCCTTAAAATTATGGCAAGTTTTTTAACAGCTTCTAAATCAGTTTCTTCCATTATATCTTTATACTTAACCCATTCGCTTAAATTGAAGTTTTCAAGTTCCTGACTTGCAACAATAAATGCTGCAAGAACAATGTCGCGATGAGTTGCACCAAGTATATCGGCATTAATTATTGAATTTAAAGCAGCTTTTTCTTTGTTAGCAAAACTTAATTTAGCGCCAATATTGCTTAAATAAGAAGCAATTTTTAAAATTTTGTTAAATTGACGAGGTAGTTTATGCAATACTTTAAGTTCTTTATAAAGAAGTGATGCAAGTTCATATATTTCCTGAGCCCTTTCACCTGTGCAATGGAACCTGTTAAATGCATTAAGGCTTGTTGTAAGAACATCGACAACATTTGAATTTTCACGCTTTGTGATGCCATAATTGATTATTAAACCATCTTCATAATCAAACCTTGAAAGCATTATTTTATCTGTGTTAATTGCATTTAAAATTGCACCAACAATGCTAAGCCCGCTTGCAAGAACATCGGCCCTTGCTTCGCTTATGCCTTTAAGTTTTTTGGTTTTATCAACGCCTAGATCTTTAAGAACATTATTTGTTGCTTCATAATCGGCATTTGTGAAAAAATAGCAATGTTCATTATCAAGTGGATAACGCTTAATTTTTCTTGCAAGTTTTGCAAGTGTTAAAAATGTTCCGCCAACACCAACAAATTGAACTTCATCTTCAAAATTTTTAAGCATTTCAATGTTTTGAAGTTTTTCAGCAACATAGTTAAACATTTGCTTATTTTTTTCTTGTGCTGACAAAGTTGAATTTTCAAACATTTTTGCAAGTGTGAAATCACCAAAATCAAGTTCTTCAAGCGAAAGAATTTGTTTGCGGTTATACATTATGAATTGTGTTGATTCACTGCTTATGTTAATTATAACGCCTTTTGGGCAATCCACTGTGTTTATAACGCTTAAATAAACTTTTTCTGCTTCATCACGCTTATCAAGAATTTTGAAATTAAGTGCTGTTGCACTGCGAATTTCTTCAAGAAAACTTTTTATGTTTTTTGCATCGTTTAACAAATTTGTTATAACTGGGAACACTTGTGTGCAATTATAAGCTGAAATGATTTTGTTGAAACCTTTAAGAACAATAAGTGATTCTGCAATTTTAGATTTTAAAATCATTCCATCGCGTTCAAGGTCTTCACTTATTTTAAGATTTTCTTCAACTTTTTCAATTAATTCGTAACTGCCAAATTCATCCATTTTTGCAATAAATAAACTTAACAAATTTGCATCAAATTTTATAACTGCAATATTTTCCATATAATATGTTTTCTCCCATATTTTTTCAATTTTTTACTTTACAAACATTTTAGCCCAAAACCCTTATTTTGTCAATAATATTTTTATTGGCTTATGCATATTATTTTTTAATTAGTTCACACTATAAGTAAGGGAGGTGCGATATGATTATAGCAAATTGGATTGCATTATGCTTAGTTCTTGCAGGTGCGCTTAACTGGTTAACAATTGGTTTATTCACTTTTAACCTTGTTGAATGGATTTGTTTTGGAAGTTTAATGGCAGCAAATATCGTTTATGTTCTTGTTGGTATTGCTTGCCTATTCTTAATTCTTTCACTTATTCTTAACGCAGGCAAGCTTGCTTTAAAAATGAACGATAGAAATGATGTTCTATAACAAAAAAATGCACATTTAATGTGCATTTTTTTATCTCTTACTGAATTGTGATGCTTTTCTTGCTTTTTTAAGGCCTGGTTTCTTTCTTTCTTTTGCCCTTGCATCTCTGGTTAAGAAACCTGCTTTTTTAAGTTCTGCTTTGAATGCTTCGTTATCTTTAACAAGTGCCCTTGCAAGTGCTTGACGAACTGCACCCGCTTGACCACTTAAACCGCTTCCATTAACATTAACTTTAACATCGTATTTATTTTCAACACCAACTAGAACAAGTGGTTGTTTAACAATTTGTTGAAGTGTTGGAAGTGCAAAATATTCTGCAAGTTCTTTGTTGTTAACTGTGATTTTGCCTGTGCCTTCTGAAAGAATAATTCTTGCAACAGCTGATTTTCTTCTGCCAGTTGTTTGATTAAGTTTTTTAGCTTCAACCTTTTTAGCTCTTGGCTTTCTGGTTGTTTTTTTAGGTTCTGCGGTAACTACTACTTCTTCTTTTTCTGCCACTTTTTTTGTTGCCATAATTAGTTTCTACCTCCTACTAACTTAATAAGTTCTGGTTTTTGTGCTTCATGAGTGTGTTCAGCACCTTTGAATACTTTAAGTTTTTTAAGCATTTGTCTGCCAAGATTATTTTTTGGAAGCATGCCTTTAACTGCTTTTGTTACTGCAAAGTCTGAATTATTTTCAAGAACTTCTTTTGCAGTTCTTTCTTTTAAACCACCCATCCAAGTGGTGTGATGACGATACATTTTATCGTTAAGTTTGTTGCCTGTTAGAACAACTTTATCACTGTTGATAACAATTACATAATCACCAGTGTCAACATGTGGAGTGTAAGTTGGTTTATTTTTTCCGCGAAGGATTGCTGCAACTTGGCTTGCAAGACGGCCAAGAGGCATGTTTGTTGCATCAACAACAAACCACTTTCTTTCCACATTATTAGCATTTGCCATAAATGTTTTCATTTGAAATTTCTCCTGTTAAAAAATAATTAATTAACTCAATTTCACCAATTAAAATTTGTTTGAATTTGCAAAGGGCTAGTTTGCCAAACAACCTTTTAATAATCGAATCAATAAATTATACAAAACGCACATAAAAATGTCAAGGTTTTTTTGCATTTTCATGTGCGTTAATTTTGATGTTTATCCAATTATATTCTTATATGCTTTAAATTTAACAATGTTTTTATTTGGTATTATTATTTTCTGCATTGTTTTTGGATTAAAGCCAACTCTTGCTTTTCTTGTTTTTATATCGAATTTACCAAATCCGTTTATGTTAACAATATCACCACTTCTTAATGAATTATTAACTATATCAATAAAAGCGTTTAAACAAAGTTTGCAATCTTTTTGTGAAAGCGTTGTGCTTTTTGAAATTTCTTTTATAATTAAATTTTTATTCATTTTATTCCCCCTTGCAATTATTATTGATTAAATTTTTTCTTTTTAAACTTTATAAAAGAAAGTTCTGTTTTTTCAAAAAACCCAAGAATAAGCATAAGTGCATATGGAACAAGAACAAAAAGTGTTCCACCCACAATAAGAGTTAGAAAATTTGAATTTATATTTACAGATATTAAACATGCAATAATTGTTAAAATTGCAATTGGAAACAATATGTTTTGAACATAACTGAATTTAAAATTAAAATATTTTTTAACTTTTATTAGAAGTAACAATGAAATTAAAAAATACATTATAACACTTGATATACTGATGCAATAAATGTTAACTTTTGGAATGTTAATTATGATTGCATTTAATGTTATTTTTAAAACGCCAGCAATAAAATATATAATAAGTGGAAACCATAAATTGTTTTTGGCTTGCAATATTGCGGTTGAAATTTGCATAATGCCAATATAAAACATGCTTACACTTGTTAACACAAGCATTATGCGTGCATATTCAAATAAATTAAATTGATTGTTTATTAATGCCCCACCAAATAAAAAAGATAAAATTTGTTTTGAAAAAAACATGTAAAAAACAATAATTGGTAAAATTATAAAAGTTTGAAGTTTGAATGCTAGGCAACAATTTTTTTCGTCATTTGTGTTGCTTGAAATAAGCGGAATTAAACAACTTGAAAGCGACGCAGAAACAACAAGTGGAAAATTAAGCAATGCACTTATAATACCGCTTTCAACCCCATACATGCTGGTTATAAGGCTTGTGGAATAATTCCACAATTTTAATCCTTGCATAAACATAACACTGTCAATAAGGCTTAACAATGGCAATAACACAGAAACCGCAGTTATTGGCAGTGCTGTTTTTATTAAAAGTTTTCTTAGTTCAACCTTGTTAATTTCTTTGTTTAAAATATTGTTTAATTTACGAACATTTTTCTTATATAATACAAGTAAATAAATAAATGCAAATAATTCAGATATAGTTATGCCTGCAACTGCACCAACAACAGAATATATAACGCCAAACGGTTTAAAAATAATTGCAAGAATAATGCTTATTGCAACTTTGGAAACTTGTTCAATTATTTGGCTTAATGCGGTGGGGGTGAAATTTTGTAAACCTTGAAAATAACCACGATAAACAGAAATCAAAGCAACAAATAATATTGCTGGCGAAATAACAATATATGCCCACGAAGCCAAAGAATTTCCTTGAATATTTGCAATTGCATTTGAAAAAAACATAACAGCAACTGATAAAACAACCGCCATTATGAATGTGAATTTTAAAGCATATTTTGCTATTTGAGTTGCACAATTTTTGTTTTGGCTTATTATTTTTGAAATTGCAATTGGAATTCCAGATGATGATATTAAAAGAAGCAATGAATAAAGTGGAAATATAAGTTGATAAATTCCTATTCCTTCACCAGTTAAAATGTTTGAAAGTGGAATTTTTGAAAATGCACCAAGTGCCTTGCAAATTATTCCAGCAACTGAAAGAATTAATGCACTTGAAAAAAAGGTTTGTTTTAACTTCATAACTCACAATTTTTGCATAATAAACAATTTAATGCAGAAACACATTTTGCATCTGATGGTGAAAATTCTTTATTTGAACTTACACAAACAATGCTGCCTATGCAATCGCTGTTAACAATAATTGGGCATACAATTATTGATTCAGCATTTAACTCTGCACCCAGCACCAAACTTTTGTTTTGATTATTTAATTTATTATGTATAACAACTTTTCTTTCTTCAATTATTTTAATAAGAAGTGATGAAATTTTTTCATTAAGAATTTCACTTTTTATTTTTCCAAAACAAGTTATAACATTATTCATATCAGTTGCAAAAACATCGCATTCCAAAGTTTTATATAAGCATTCACAAACATCTGTTGCTTTTTCTTGCAAATTTTGAAGTTGCGAATATTCTTTTAAAACCAATGTGTTTTCTTTAACAAAAATTTCAAGCGGTGTTCCCACTTTTAAATTTAAACTTCGCCTTATATCTTTTGGTAAAACTATTCTTCCAAGTTCATCAACTTTTCGAACTATGCCTGTTGCTTTCATTATCACACTCCCCTTTTATGTTAGTGTGAACAAAAAAAAAGCAAATATTCAATATTTGCTTTTTTTTAATTTATAAACCTAGGTATGCAACCATTTTTTCAAGCTTTTCTTCCCTTGCATCTTCAAGGTCAAGAACCATCATATCATCATAATCTTTAAGGTGTGTGCGCATATCCAAAACATCTTTGATGTTAAGTTTTAATTCAAACACAAGAACTGATGCAACATGCGACATTATGAATTCTTCACAAGTTTCATCTGTTAAGTTATACATATCATATAAAGAAATTTTGTCGATATGAGAAATAACATATTGGTATGCTGGATATAACAAACTTCTTATGCGGTTAGATGCAATTTTTGAGCCATTTGCACTTGCAATAAGAGCCAAACAAGTTGCAAAATATAAATTTGCATCAACTCCATCTTCATCGTTTTCATAATATAGTTTAGAAAGATAATCAATAACAGGAATATTATTTTTTTCTGCTTCGGCAAATAAAAGCATTAATTTATCTGCTGTTGTTGATTTAGCATCAGCCATGAAAACTTTATCAATAAAATCAATAACTTCTTTTTGTTCTTGCAAACTTTTCTTTAAAAATTGTTCTTTTTCATATATACCTTGAAAATTCATAATATAAAACCCCTTTATAAAAATAATATAATAAATTAAAATAATATTGTCAAATTAAAAATGAAATTTTTTTTGCATTGATTTTTTTAAACGCTTATATTTTATAAATGTTGTTAAAAAAACAACAATCCAACCAAACAAAAATGCAGATAGGCTTGGCCAGTAAACCCAAGAATGTAAATAATTAACAAGCAAAAGAACAGTTGAAACTATTGCAGATACAAGCACTGGTAAATAATATTCAAAATTAATGTATCCTTTTGCCACAATAAGAACTCCGTTATAGATTGAATATGCAAGAGCAATAAATGGCATAGCATAATTAACTGCCCAACCAAAAGTGTTGGAATAAAGTTCAATGAATAACAAGAAAAGTTGCAAACAAACAAATGCAAATAATCCACTGGTTGAAAATGAAAAATTATGCTTAATTGGAATTATAACTGAAAAATTAATTAGTATGAATGTAGCCAAAGCATAGAAAGAAAGATTGATTTTGTTTGTTATGAAAAATTCAAGAGCAAAAAAAGTTAAAGTTGCAAGGAAAATTATGAATGAAATTATTTTTATTGATGAGCTTTTATTGTTTTCATTATGCAAACTTGGATATGTGCTTGTTTCAGTTAAAACAATATTTTTTTCTTTAACACTTACACACTTGCCACATAATGGACAATTTGATATGTGCTGATCCATTGAAACTGAACATGTTTTACAATAATTTTTCATTCTCTACCCCCTCCTTTTATTTATTGTTTATATTGCTTTCAATATATATATCAATGCCGTGTTTAATCAATATATCGGTAACTTGTTTTACAATTGATGTTGAATTAATTTTTAAACTGAATGTAAGATTTAATTTGTTGTTATAAGTTATTACGGTTGTTGCAAACTTGTTAAACTTAAACGAACCAACAATAAAATCATATTTATCAACTAGCCCATTAAATTCACCACCATCGTTAACAATTCCTAGGTTTGAAAATGGACAAGCAAATCCCTTTTCACTGCTTTGGAAATATACCAAATTCATAACCCAATTTTTTATAAACAGTGGAACAAGCCTTATGAAAATATTTTTTTGATCGGCAACATTTGTGTTGTTTATTTTCATAAAATTATCTTTTGTGAACAAACTCATGCCTTGTTTTGCAAGTTCAATGCATTGTTCAAGCGAAAGTTCCCTATCGCCTTCATTTGTTCCAAAATTGATTACATTTGCAAAATTCCTTAATGTTTTTGTAGGAAAAAATTTGCGTAAGTCACACGCAACTGAAAGCTTAACTGGTTTTGTTTTTTTGGGGTTATATGACAGTTGTTCAGTTTGTAAGGCATTTATAACAACTCCACATAAAAACTCTTGAATAGAACAATTATATTTATTTTTTGCAATGATTTTTATTTCGTTGCTGTTCATTATAAGGCTTATAACTTTAAGTTGTTTATTTTTATTTGTTTCGCCTGCAAGTTGATAGCCTTTCTTTTCTTTCCTTGATGCCTTTTCTTTAAGGTCTGAATGTTTATCAAAAGCATCTTCCCACTCTTCTGGTTGTGGAGAATCTAGGTATGAAATTGGAAGATTATTTAAATTGATTTTATGGCCTAACAAATTAAAATATTTTGAAAGAATTGTGTTAAGAAAAATTAAACCACTTCTTCCATCGGTTAATGAGTGAAAAAATTCGATTGATATTTTTTTATTGAAATAAAGCACTCTGAAAAGTGGTTTTGATTTTGTTAATGGAATTGCTTTACAAGGTGAAGTATATTCTTCGGTTACTTCAATATGTTTGTTTATTTGTTGAAAGTAATACCAAAATAACCCTCGTTTAAGTGTTACATTAAAAGCTGGAAACCTTTTAATAACTTCGTTAACTGCTTGTTCCAAAACCGTTGGATTAACTTTTTCAAATAAATAGGCACTTACCCTGAAAACAGTGTTCCAAGAACTTTGTTGAATTGCTGGAAAAATAAGCCCAGCATTATCTAACTTATACCACTCTTCTTGATTTTCTTTTTCCGCAAGAAGTTTGCTTTGTTTTCGGGTTTTTTTTATGTTTATTGCACGCTTATATTGTTTGCTTTGTTTAAATAATTGCTTAATTGTAAGCATTTTTATCTCCTTGCAATTATGATAACATTAATTTAAATTATTTACAAATAAAAATAAAAGAATGCCTAAGCATTCTTTTATTTTACTAAGTTGTTGAAGGAATTGCTGCAATTAGGTAGAATGTTATTTCTTCAAATACATCACGAGTGTTGTCAGTTTCATCTTTATAAGTTGTGTCAGTTGATGTGAAAGTTAATGTAACTTGGCCAATATATTTATAGTCTGTTCCGTTAAGATAAACTGTGGTGTAACCTTGAAGTGATGCTGGATTTTGTAAGTTTAGTTGATATCTATATAGATATTTATAATCCCATTCACCATTTTCACTGTTATTTTTTCTTGTTTCAGCTTCTAAAGAATCAAAATTGATGCTTGCACTATCATTATTTATTGTTAAAAGTGATTCATCGCTTGATTCAATTTTAACTTCTGTAACTGCTGTTTCAAGTGGGTCGAATTGTGCATAAACTTCAAGTTTATCGGTTTCTTCTCCACCACCAACAACCCATTTTCCTTGAACATATTTAACAATATTAACTGAATTAAATTTTGCTTCTTCACCATTTTTATCAGCATAAATATTTTCAACATTTGCGTTTGTTGTTAAAGTTATATATTTTGGCCTTGCAGTTTGAATATCTATTTTTAGTTCTCCTGCTTTAAAGTTGTTAGCTTGCAAACCATATTCTTCTTTTGCTGCTTCGGTTAATTGCAGTTTGAAAGTTATATCTTTTTGTAATAATTGTGGCACATTGTTATTTAGAGGTTTAAAATCTGCGCTTGGAATATATAATTCTGCACTGATTATTTCTTTGTTTTGTTCAATTGTTAAAATATTATATGAAATGCCAATATTTTCAAATTTTTCAGCATTATCAATAACAAATTCTAACTTGTTATTTTTTAACATTTCAATAAGTTTTAAACTTTGATATTCTTTTCTTAAACCATCAACTTCTTCACTTGAAAAATCAAACGATTCAATTTGAATTTTAATTGTTTGAGATTCCCTAAAAATTTTATTTTCGGCATCAACAAAAATTGGTTTTTCGTTTTCATCAATTTTAAGTGAAACATTTGTTAATTTTTCAACAACATTTATTGTTAATGGTGTGCTTATTCCACTGCCAGAAGTTGAATTTGCTGTTGCAATAACTTTATAATTATCTTCGTTATCGTAAACAATTTCGCCATTTTCATCTGTTTTAAGTGCTTTTGCTTCAATTTGAACACTTCCTTCACTTAGAATGATAATTATTCCATCTTCAATTTCACCGGTTTCTTTGTTATATTCAATAACTCTGTTTTCATAATCCAACTTATCGAAATCCTTAACAAAATATCGAACTGTGCAATATTTAGGCTTGTTTTCCATATTAAATTCAATATTTGTTGTTTGTTTTAAATCAAATGAATCTTTTACAATATTTTCTGTAACTGTTTCATTTTGTTTTGTGTTTTGATAAGTGAAAAAATTAAGATTTGTTGTGTATTTTGATTCATCAACAATGCTTCCTGATGTTAACACAAACGAACCATCTACAATTTTATTTTCTTTAATATTAATTGCAAGGGTTGTTTGAAGAATATCTTCTTCATCAGTTCCATTTCTTGTGATTGTGAATTTAAGTGCTGTTTTGTTAACGATTCTATCTTGATATTTTAAGGCTTTAATGCTCCAACCAATTCTGTTGCCGTGTGCATCGCAATAATCTTTTATATCAAGAACTTCACCATTATCATCATGGCTGGTTCCTTTTATTGCGGTTAAAATTACATCGTCAAACCTTTCACTCATATCATTGCTGTTTAATCCGCTTGCACTTTCAGGTGTTAAAGTTAAACCTAAATCTTCGTAAGTTAAGTTTAAAGTTTCATATAAATAAATATCTTGAATATAGTTATCGTTTTGAGGTTGATTAACTGTTATTGATGTTAAATTAACTTCACGAACAGTAAA
>JAZUCT010000034.1:0-11685 GCA_045639255.1 Clostridia bacterium | reverse complement strand
TTAAAAGGTGTTTTATGAAAAAAAGATTTAAATATTATGCTAAAAAAACTCATTGTTACACTTACTTTTCAATAACCGGAAACTTTGAAACAAAAAAAATTATTGATTTGCTAGGATTAAAACCTGATAAATGTTGGGATGAAAATGATTTAAGACCAGATGGTAAACCATACGGTTTTTCTTCGTTATCTTTTGGGCTTTGCAATAAGTATGATGTGTTTGTTGAAAATCAAATGCTTAAAACCATTAAACCATTGCTTAAAAAAATTGAAATTCTTAAAGAAATAAAAAAGAATTTCGATGTGCAATATTGCCTTGAAATTGTGCCAACTGTAAGATATGATGAACCATCACCTTGCCTTGCACCATCGCAAGAAGTTATGAAATTTTGTGTTGAAACTGAAACCGATATTGACATTGATTTATATGTTAGTTGCCCTGAGCCTGATGACGATGATGTTTTAATAATAAAATAGCAAATAAACCTGTTTAATTAACAGGTTTTTTTGTTAATTATGTAACTATTTTTTTTAACAAATAATAAAATTTAATATGAGATTTTATTTAAGTGATTGTCATACTGATTTTTTAACAGAAATAAAAAATAAAAGTGACAGGGAAATTTATGTTAAAGAAACTGCTTTAAGTGGAGTTAAAATTATGTGTTGTGCTGTTTTTACAACACATAATAAAATTGGTTTAAATGAAATTAAAGAGTTTAAAAAAGAATTAAATTATTTAAGCAAAAAATATAGAATAAAGTTGCTTTTAACCATTGAAGATGTTAATTTTGTTAATAATTTGCATGATTTATACGAACTTATTTCGTTAAAACCGTTCAGCGTTACTTTAACATGGAATTTTAAAAACAAGTTTGCAGGCGGTGCAAACACAAACTTTGGGCTTACAAAATTTGGCAAAAAAGCAATTAAAATTTTTGAAGAAAATAACATTTTTATTGATGTTGCACATTTAAGCAAAAAGGCATTTAACGAATTTTTATCGATAACAAAATTTCCTGTTTTTTGTTCACATGCAAACATTGAGAATTTTAAATTTCACAAAAGAAATTTATGTAATTTACAACTTAAAAATTTGGTTAATTCAAATGGATTTTTAGGTTTAACAATTTATGATAAGTTTATTTCAAACACCCAAATATCCAGCACAGATATTGCTTTGCAGTTTGATTGTTTAATTAAGCAATTTGGCGAAAATAATTTTGGTTTTGGAACAGACTTATATGGCATTGATTTTAAGCATACACCTGTTGACATAAGCTGTTATGCAGATTTACAAAAAGTTGCCAATGCCCTTTTAGATTTTGGATATTCAACAAGTGTTGTTGAAAAAATTATGTATAAGAATTTTTTTAATTTTATAAAAAAGCATAAAGTTACTTAACTTTGCACAAAAAATAATTTAAGCAGATAACTAAATATTAAATTTATATTAAATCAGTAAATTTATAGAGTTTTTTATGGTGTTGTGCGTGTTAAATATGATAGATTTATGATATAATATATTTGTAAATGAGAAATAAATATGAATATTTTTATGACTACAATTTAATTTTTTTTAGAATTAATTAACTAACTTTAAATTCATTTTATTTCTTTCAATATTAATAAGGGGTTATTATGGATTATAATAAAATTGGTAACTTTATATTAAATGAAAGGAAAGCAAAAAAATTAACACAAGCAAAGCTTGCAGAAAAAATTTTTGTTAGCGAAAAAACAGTTTCTAAATGGGAAAGTGGAAAAGGAATTCCAGATACCAATTCGCTTCCAAGGTTGTGCGAAATATTTGATGTAAGTTTGAACGAACTTTTAAATGGCGAAAGAATTGTTAAAGAAAATAAAGAACAAAATGAAAAACTTTTGCTTAGTATGGCAAAAGAATTAGAATTTAAAAACAAAACCATTTGGAATTCTATGTGGGTTATTATGACTGTTAGCATGATAACAATGTTTTCTGGACTTTTTCTTGTTAAGTTTTTAATTCCCGAAGGAATATGGCAATTGGTGTTGGTGCTTTTAATATGTGTTGTGTTTTTAATTCCTTGCTTTTATGCTTTAAAACTTGAAGTGAGTGTGGGCGCATATAAATGTAAAAATTGTGGCCATGAAATTGTTCCAACCTATTCCCAAGCGCTTGGTGCAATGCATAAAGGAACAACTCGTTATTTAAAATGCCCTAACTGTAAGAAACGCACTTGGTGCAAAAAAGTTATAAAATAACAAAAAACACTTTATCTTAATTTGATAAAGTGTTTTTTTAAGTTATAAATGGTGTTACCATTTATTTTTATAGCAAGATACAAAGAACTCCGCCCCTGCCCTCGTTAATTATTCTTCCAAGAGTTTTACGCATTTTGCGTTGGGCATCTGGTGGCATTTGAGTTAATTTTGATGCCAGATTTTCACGAACAAGCACATTTAAAGATTTTCCGAACATATTTGTTTGCCAAATTGCTTGTGGATTTGTTTCGAAATCTCGCATTAAGTTTTTAACCAAATCTTCGCCCTGTGCTTCGGTGCCTACAATTGGGCTTACTTCTGCTTCAACATCTACTCGCATAATATGTAAACTTGGTGCGGTTGCTTTAAGTTTAATGCCAAACCTTCCGCCAGTTTTAACCATTTTTGGTTCATCAAGTTGCATATCTTCAAAACTTGGTTGAACAACTCCATAGCCAGTTTCATTAACTTCTTGCAAGGCAGATGCAATTTTATCGTATTCCCTTTTTGCAACACTAAGTTCTTGCATATATGAAACAAGTTCAAGATTATTTGAAATTTCTTTTCCGCATTGAAGTGAAAGAACTTTATAGAACAATTCAGGTTTTGCATCAACTTTAAATTGAATTTTACCTTCTCCAACCTTAACAACTGGTGCTGTAACAGGCAAATAGTTTTCACTTTCACTAAGCATATCTTTAACATTTTTTAAATCGCTTATTTTGGAAGATGCTTGGCAAGTTGAAAGCATTGTTTGTGAAATTTCTTGAATAAGTGGATGCGAATAATCAAGCACTTCAAGCCAATCTGGAATATCAATATCAATTTGATCGATATCGAATTCACTTAAAAGTTCTTCAATGATGTTATCGATATCATTTCTTGTTAAATTTTCAACATTTAACACAAGCACTGGAACGCCATATTTTTGCCTTAATTCGCTTGCTAACTGCTGAGTTGCTGGTGCATTTGGATTTGCTGAATTTAAAATAATTACAAAAGGTTTATCCAATTGTTTAAGTTCGTTAACAACCCTTTCTTCACTTTCAACATAGTTAGCCCTTGGTAAATCTAAAAAACTTCCATCAGTTGTTACAAGAACTGCAACCGTTGAATGTTCTGAAATAACTTTATGTGTGCCAATTTCGGCTGCTTCTTGAAATGACACAGTTCCATCACGCCATGGTGTTTTAACTTGCCTTGGTTTGTTGTTTTCCATATGTCCGCTTACGCCATCAACAAGATATCCAACACAATCGATTAAACGAACTTTCATATCGGTGTTTTCAAGATTAATTCGAACTGCTTCGTTTGGAACAAATTTAGGTTGGCTTGTCATAACAGTTACACCTTCTGCACTTACAGGAAGCTCATCGACCATTCGCTCTTTATCAAATTTATTTGTTACATTTGGCAACACAAGTTGATTCATGAATTTTGAAATAAATGTGCTTTTTCCAGTTCTAACTGGGCCAACAACACCAATATATATGTCGCCATTAGTTCTTAATGCAATATCTTCATAAAAATTGCTCATTATTCCCTCCACAAGATTGTTTGATAATTATTATTATGCTGTGGAATTTTGATATATGCATTAAAAAAATAAAAGCAGAAAAAATTTTCTGCATTTAATTATTATTATTTAATTGATTTATTTTTTCAATTTGTTTATATTTTTTAACTTGTTTTCGTTTAATAAGTTTAACTTTGTTTTCTTTGCCAATTAACAATTTATATATATTTGTTCTGTGTGCCCACCATGTTACCAAGAAAATTGCATAAAGTAACAACAGAATTGCTTGATTGCCTTTAAATCGAACTGCTTCAAGACAAACACAACCAGCAACAATAAATAAACTTGAAACAGAGCCAAATTCAAAAATTAACAAATATATGAATCCAATTAACATAAACAACCAAAATAAAATTGGTTCACTTACAAGAAAAACACCCAATGTGGTGGCAATTCCCTTTCCGCCTTTAAAATTATATAGAACTGGGTAAATATGCCCAATAATTGCACTTAAACCACCAGTGAACAGCCCAACAGAAGCAAGTGAATTATCTTTTAAAAGCCAAAACCCAATAAGCGCAGAAAGAACACCTTTTAACATATCAAGTGCCATAATAAGCACTCCAATTTTAACACCGAAAGTTCTTGTCATGTTCATGGTGCCGGGATTTCCACTTCCATGTGAACGAATATCGCTTTTTTTAAGTTTTGAAATTATTATTGAAAAATTAACATTTCCAATTAAATAACCAGCCAAAATCACAATTATAAATTTAACAATAAGTGGCATAGCAATTAATCCTTCGATTTATTTTTGCAAACAAGTTTTATTGGTGTGCCAGAAAAATCCATTGAGTTTCTTAAATAGTTTTCAAGATACCTTAAATAATGCTTTGGCATAAGTTCGCTATCGTTAACAAACAGCACAAATGTTGGTGGATTAACTCCTGCTTGTGTTGCATAATAAATTTTAAGTTTTTTGCCTTTTGAACTTGGTGTTTCTTTTATTGAAATTGCGGTTTGAATTATATCGTTTAATGTTCCAGTTGATATGCGCTTAGAATTGTTTTCATAAACTTCATCAACCATTTCCATAATTTTTGAAACTCTTTGGCCAGTTTTTGCAGAAATGAAAATTGTTTTTAAATAATTCATAAAAGCAAGGTCGGTTTGAATTTGTTTATTGAATTTATTTATTGTATGTTCATCTTTTTCAATTAAATCCCATTTATTAACAACAACAATGCTTGGTTTATTTTCTTCATGAACAAAACCAATAATTTTTGTATCTTGTTCAGTTAATCCAGTTTCGGCATCGAACATAATAAGCACAACATCTGCCCTGCGAATTGCTTCAAATGCACGAATAACAGAATATCTTTCAACACTTTCTTCATCAACACTGCGTTTTCTTCTTATTCCGGCTGTATCAATAACAACATAGTTTTTGTTGTTATATTTAAAAGGTGAATCAATGCTGTCGCGGGTTGTGCCTGCAACGCCAGAAACAACAACTCTTTCTTCGCCAAGCAATTTGTTTGTTAGGGAACTTTTGCCTGCGTTTGGTTTGCCTACAATGGCAATTTTTATTGCCTTTTCTTCTTCTTGAACTTCTGCCCTGTTTTTAAAATGTTTAACAACTTCATCAAGCGCATCACCAATTCCTAAACCTTGTTCACAAGAAATTGGATTTGGGTCGCCCATGCCAAGTTGATAGAATTCATAAATAAGTTCTTGTTCAAACCTATCAAGTTTGTTAACAATAAGAACAACTGGCTTATGGCATTTTCTTAAAAAATTTGCAGCATCAAAATCTCCACCAGTTAATCCTTCCCTGCCATCAACCATTAAAATTATAACATCGGCAAGGTCAACCGCCACCTGTGCTTGATTTAAAATATTGCGTTGAATTTCAGTGTTATTTTTTGTATCTAAACCACCAGTATCGATAAGTGTGAACGGATAGCCTGCCCACTCTGCATCGCCATAAATTCTGTCACGAGTAACGCCTGGCATATCTTCCACAATACTTATTCTTCTGCCAATAACTCTGTTAAAAAATGTGCTTTTGCCAACATTTGGTCTGCCTACAATTGCAACAACTGGTTTTGCCATTTTCATTACCCCTTAATATTAATAAAATTTAATATAAATTTTATCACATATCTTAAAAGTTTTCAAGCAATTATAAACATGGTTATTGTTTTTTTATCTTTCTTTTTTGTGAAAATAAGGCAAATAAAACACCAATTGCAATAACTCCAAGTGATATTCCTATAACTGACACAAGAACCGAAACAGAGCCTTTTGATGTGTTTGCAATTTGCGAGTTTGAACCGTTTTGATTTGCACTTCCACTTGTTTGGCTTCCGCTGTTTCCAGTGTTTTCGTTTCCACTGTTTCCAGTGTTTTCGTTTCCGCTGTTACCAGTGCTTTGATTTGTGTTGGAATTTGAAGAACCAGAACCTGCAATAATATCTCCCATACTTTCTTCTTCATTAGGTGCTTGAACTGCTGTTGTGAACATAACTTTATCTATTGTGTCGGCAAGATATGGAAGTGAAGAAATCACATAATCCTTTTCAATTAAATATGTTCCCATTTCAAACAAAATTGCTGTGGAACTTAGATTTTGGTTATAGTGCCCACTTCCCATATAGATATCTTTTATTAAACCGCTATAATTTTTATCGGCATATGCTTTTATTGCCAATGCAAAATCAAGATTTGTTGCAAAATTAGGGTTCGATTTACCTATAACCATTCTTATTTTTGAAGTTGTTTTGCCAAACACTGAGCCTATGTATTGACTTCTTGCAACACCATCGCGGTGAACATCGAAAATTGCGTGTGGCGAATATTGTTTTATTAAACTTTGTGCAGTGGTTTTACTGCGTGAATATGCATATGAATCGTGCGGGAGATGCAAGTTTTCACTTCTGAAAACATTTATTCCAAGTTTGTTAAGTTCTTTTAAAAAAGCAGAGCCAATATCCATAACCCCGCCTTTTCCATAAACAGAATCATATCCATCGCCAAGAACATAACTTTCTGCATTATGAGTGTGATACATACATATCACTTTTTTGTTTGTTTCAATTTGAGTGTAAGCGCCTATTTTATTATTTACTTTTGGCAATGTTACTGTTGTTTTTCTTATTGCATAAGCAACCTTTTTTTCTTTATCAACACTTACAATTTCATATAAAATATTATCGGCTGATATGAACATATCGCCCACTTCACAGGTTTGAGCAGTGTTTATTCTTTCACCTTTTTCATTATAAATTTGAAACTCTTCTTCCATAACGCTTGAAACCGCACAATAATCGCTGGTGTTGTTAACAATAATTGGTGTGGCATCACTTACAAGCATAAACAATGCAATTATTAAAAGCAATAAACTATATTTTTTTAACTTTTTCATTTCTTATTCTCCTTATAGAATAAACCACAAAATTTTTTATTAGTTGCAAAAACATAACAAATAAAACTGTTGTTGTTAAGCAATTTAAAATTGATATGTCTGTTAAATTTAGTGTTACACTTTGTTTAAATATTATTCCTATAAGAAAAATTGAATATCCAAGAACAGACATTGAAAGTGCTTCAATAATGTTTTTTGAAAACATAAAACTTATTAAGGCGCAAACTGAACAAACACTTAAAAAATTGTGTTCAATAAAAGTTAGAAATGCGGTATCAATAAAACCAATTGCCAGCAATAGTGTTGCAATAACAAGTGATATTGTAAGAACTTTAACCAAATTTATTTGTTTAATGTTTGTTATTGTTAAAAGAATGAAAAACACAATTGGAACAATATATACAACCGAGATATTATTAAACACCACATCTTTAATGAAAAACGAAAATATTTGTGTTACAACATATAACAACATTATTGAAAAATTGTGTTTTGAATTAAAAAAATCCAAGTTAAAAATTCCACATAAAATAAAAATAAAAATTATTCCACAACTTATAAAACAAACAGGCATATAAACCCCCAATTAAGTTCATATGCCTATTTTGTGAAAAATTTATTTTAATATGCAAGTTGAACAATTTTCACAATTGCCATTGCATCTTTTTTTGTTTTTTAAAACCCACCTTATTATTAAAATAATTTCAAATATGCATATAAGTGCAACAATGCCTTGCCAAAATGAACATAATGTTAAAATTGTTTGCATTAACATGCTTATTACATAGGCAGTTACAAACTGAATAGCCATTGAAAGCAATGCAATTTTTCTGCCACACATATTTTTTTGCATTGCATAAGTTGCCATGCAAGGAGTATAAAGCAAGCAAAATACTAAAAAAACTATGGCTGTTTTATGTGTAAAAAACACTGCACTTGATGAATTTGTTAGGGAATTTGCAAGCATATCAATGCCCACTCCATTTAAGATACCTATGCTTGAAATAACCATTTCTTTTGCAACAAGGCCTGATATTAGGCTTGCAACCAACCCCCAACTGTTAAAACCAAGTGGCATAAAAATTGGAACAAGAAAAGTTGAAATATGCTTTAACAAACTTTCGTTTATGTTTGTTGTGAATTTAAACTTATATGTGAAATGTTGCAAAACCCAAATTATGCAACTGAACAATAATATAACTGAACCTGCTTTTAAAATGAAATTTATTGCAGTTTTAAAACTGTTCAACAAAACTCGCTTAAAAGATGGAACTCGTAGGGGTGGAAACTCCAAAATAAAAGTTTCATTTGTTGGTTTTATTTTGTTATAAATATAGGCCTGAACCATAAGAACAACCAAGCCAAGCAAATATAAGCCAGCAATAATAAATATGTTATTTACGCCAAAAAACGCTGAGCCAATTATGGTGTAAATTGGAAGTTTTGCACTGCAACTTATGTTTGGTGTTAATAAAGCAAGTTTGTTTTTTGAGTTTTTGTTTTGCATATTTGCGCTTGTTGTTATTGCAGTTGCTGAACAACCAATTCCCATAAGAAGTGTGAACACACCTTTTCCACTTAATCCAAGCGCACTTAAAACATCATCAAACAAAAATGCAAGCCTTGAAATATATCCGCTTTCTTCCAATATGTTTAGGCACAAATTTAAAATTGTTATTTGTGGTAAGAAACAAAGAACATTTAAAACACCATTAATTAAACATTCGTTAACAAAATTATAGAAAGCTGGTGCATTGTTTTGCAAATATACATTAAGAAACTGACTGTTGTTACATAGTGATAAAATTGAATTGCGAATTTGATCAGATAAATAACTGCCTACACTTGAAAAAGTTAAATAAAATATTGCAAAAATTAGTGCAAAAAAAATGGGTAATGCAAGATATTTATTTAACAACAACTTATCCAATTTACTTAGCCCGTATGCCAAAGTTTTATTTGTTTCTGTTACTGCATAATCTATAATTTCGTTAACAAAATTATAGATTTCTTCTTCACTTACAAAATGCCTTAATAATTTCGTTTGGTTAAATGTAAGATTTAAAAGATTGTTAATAAGTTCATTTCTGTTTTTGCCATTTGTTGCAATAACTGGAACATTAAGTTTTTGTGAAAGTTTTGAATAATCAATTTTTTTGTTTGTTTTTTTAGTTGTTAAATTAACAAGCAAGCAAACTTTATAACCTGATTGAATAAGTTGTGTTGTTAAAAATAAATTTCTTTCAAGATTATTTGCATCAACAATGTTTAAAATAACATCTTCGCTGTGTTTTTTTAAATATTCAACTGCGTTATTTTCTTCAAGACTTGCTATATTGTTAAGGCTATATAAACCAGGTAAATCAACAACATTAAAATGCTTGGTTTGTTTTGATTTTTCCGTTATGGTTACTCCATGCCAATTTCCAACATGTTCGTTGCTTTTTGTCAATAAATTATATATGGTTGTTTTGCCAGTGTTTGGGTTTCCGGTTAAGATTAAATTCATTTAACAAGCACCTTTGAAAGCGCTGTGCTTTTAATGCACAAACAATAACCACGAATGCAAACAAGCGCCGATTTCTTTTTTGCACTGAAACAATTAACATTTACAATTGTTCCTTTTATAAAACCCAATTCTTTTAAGCGAACACTTATATTATCTGTTCCCAAAACACTTTCAATAATATATGGCTTTTTTTCAATTGCCTGACTTAATTTAATAACCATACTATATAATATTTAAAACAGATTAATTTTAGAATTTTTTGTTAAATTTAATATTTTAAAAATAAAAAAACTCGGCATTTGCCGAGATTTATTATTTGTTATTATCTGCATTCATTTTGTTAACAAGTTGTTGAACTGAATTGATTTCTTCTTGTGGTTCTTTATTTTCTTCTTTTATTTCTTCAACCGGTTCTTCAACTTTTTCTGGTTCTGCGTTATCTGCAATTTTAACCTTAATAACTGGTTTTACTTCTTCTGGTTCAATTGGTTCTTCAACCTTTTTTGCAGACCTTTTTCTGGTAGTTTCTTTTTTTGCAGATTTTTCTTCGTTAATAACATCAATAGTGCTTGAAATAACTTTATTTAATTCGTCTTGTTGCTTTGAAAGTTTTTTATTTTCTTCTTCAATTCTTTTTTGAAGTTCTAAAAGAGCGTCTGCTTTTTTCTTTGCATCTTCTTCTTTTTTCTTTTTTCTTGCTTCTGCCCTTTTTCTTTTTAATTCTTCGTTTGCTTCTTCGCTTGAAGAAGTTTCAACTTTTTTAGCTGTTCTTTTTCTGGTTGCAGGAGCTTCTGTTTTTGTTGCTGACCTTTTTTCCACTTTTTTTGTTTCTTTCACAGGAACTTTAAGTGCATCTGCTTCAACAACTACATTCATGTTTTTAATTGCAGCAAGAATTTCATTTTTAACTTTTTCAAGTTGTGTGTTTTCAATTTTAGATTCAGCATTAAGTGCCTTAGGTTGAACACGAATATCTGCTGGACTAAGTTGTTGGAATTTTGAAAGAAGTTCGTTATATAAAACAACATTTTGATCGTAACTGCGTTTAAGTTCATCAAGTTCTGTTTTTGTTGCTTCAAGTTGTGCTGAAATTTGTTCTTTATCTTCAACTTGTTTTTCAAGTTCATCAATTCTGTTGTTTTGAGCTTCTGTTATTTCCCTAACATCTTTATATTGATCAGCAAGTTTAAGTTCAACATTATCATACAAAATTTTATAAGTTTTTTCACTGAATGTATCGAATTCAGCTTTCATAGCATCTTCTATGTATTTTCTGTTTTCTTCAATTTCATCGTTTCTTGATTGAATTTCCCTATCAATGCTTGCTTGTGCTTCATCGAATTTAGCAATTGCTTCTTCAAGATCTTTTTCAAGTTGTTGTTGCCTTCTTACTTCTTCGGCTTGTTGTTTTCTTATATAGTTGGTTTCAATACGGTTTGTTGATTGTTCTTGTTGTGCCTTAAATTTAATAAGGTTTTCTTTTGTTGCTTGAAGTTTTCTGTTAACTTCCTTGGTTGCCATATCGAAATTTTTTCTGTTGTTTTCATATTCAGTTTGAAGTTGTTCAATTTCTGAAAGTAAGCGTTTTCTGTTAACAATAAACAATTCACTTTCTTTCATTGCCCTTTCAAGAAGAAGTGCACCATTAATGCCAGTGGAATCGAAATCATATTTTTCGTGTTCTGCTTCCCTTTCCATTGCTTTTTTAAGTTCTTCTTGTTGTTGCCTATCCCTTTTATCAAGATATTCTTGCAAAAGAGGAATTCCATTTTTTATTTCGCTTTTTGTGAACAAACTTTCATAATCAATGTAATCTGGCAAAGTTGTTGTTGCTTTATCAATGTTTCTTTCAAAATCATAGAAAGCTTTATATAAGCTTGATGTGATTGCGTTAATTCTTGCACGCAAAAACATTGAGTAAAGTGAAGAAATAACAATCATAATTACTGGAAGAATTGCTGATTGCAATAACACCATTGTGAATGTGTTG
>JAZUCT010000033.1:0-18806 GCA_045639255.1 Clostridia bacterium | reverse complement strand
AACTTTTAATAAATGTTTAACACTGAATGGTCTGTAAAGCCTTACATTAATAACCCCATATTTTCCACCCTTATTATTAAGATAAGTAACAGTTTCCTTAATTGTATCAATGCTTGAACACATTGAAACAATAACACTTTCAGCATTTTCACTGCCGTAATATTCAAATGGTAAATATTTTCTTCCAGTTAACTTTTCAAATTCTTTTAAATATTTTTCAACAACATTAATTGCATTTTGGTAATATATGTTGCAAGCTTCTTTATTTTGAAAATAAACATCAGGGTTTTGTGCTGAACCTTGAAGGATAGGATGTTCAGGATTTAAACCATTTTTTCTGAATTCACCAATTTTATTAAAATTAACAAGTTTTGAAATTTCTTCAATCTTAATTTCATCAATTTTTTGAATTTCATGGCTTGTTCTGAATCCATCAAAAAAATGCATAAACGGAAGCGAACTTTCAATTGCGCATAAGTGACTGATAACCGACATATCTTGGCATTCTTGAACATTGCAACTTGCTAACATACAAAAACCAGTTTGCCTTGTTGCCATAACATCACTGTGATCGCAAAAAATATTTAATGCATGCCCAGCAACAGCTCTTGCTGAAACATGAAAAACAGCAGGTAACAATTCACCAGCAATTTTATACATATTTGGAATCATCAATAACAATCCTTGGCTTGCAGTAAAAGTTGTTGCAAGCATTCCGGCACTTAGTGCACCATGAAGAGTTGCAACTGCGCCAGCTTCACTTTGCATTTCTGTAACAGTTGGAATGTTATTAAAAATGTTTTTATTTTTATTTGCACAAAGTTCTTCATAAACTTCTGACATGGTTGATGAAGGCGTTATAGGATAAACACTTGCAAATTCACTTAAATAATGTGCAATTTTTGCAGTAATAGTGTTTCCATCAACAATAATTTTAGACATATAAAACTCCTAAAATAAGAATAAATCTTAAATTAAAATAAGTCAAATAATTAACTTGCTTAATAATTAATTTAACTCTATAATTAAATAAAAGGATAAAGTTATGAAAAATTTTAAATGTGTTATTTCTTATTTGGGAACAAACTTTTATGGTTCGCAAAGGCAACCCAATAAAAGAACTGTTCAAGGTGAAATTGAAAAAGCAATAAAAAATATAACTGGTGAAGATATAACCTTAACAATTGCAGGCAGAACTGACAGTGGTGTTCATGCAGAAGGTCAAGTTATAAATTTTAAAAGTGAAACAAAACTTACACCACATGCACTAACAAAACTTTTAAACAGAAATTTGCCTTGCGATGTTCAAATCCAATCAACAGAAGAAGTTAACGAAAGTTTTAATGCCAGATTTTGTGCAAAAGAAAAAACATATTCTTATAAATTTTATCTTTCAAAAGAAATAAATCCAGTTATAGATATTAACTCGCTGTGTGTTCCCTATAAAATAAATATTGAAAATATGAAAAAAGCGTGCAAATTTATAAAAGGTGAACACGATTTTAAAGCATTTATGAGCACGGGTGCAAAAGTAAAAGATACAATAAGAAAAGTTAAAAGCATTAAAATTTTATGTTTTAAAAATAATTTTTATGAACTAAAAATAACCGGCAATGCATTTTTATATAACATGGTTCGAATAATAATGGGTGTTCTTTTGCGAGTAGGTGATGGAACATTGCAACCTGACCAAATTGGTCAAATAATTAAAAGTGGAATAAGGCCAAGAACAAAAACGGCAGAAGCAAAGGGTTTAACCCTTGAAAGTGTTAAATATTAAAAATTTTCTTATTTTGTTTGACTTTTTTATTTATTTATGATAATATGTGCCTACTTTTGTGAACTATTTTTAATTATAGTTGCATACACATTATTAACAATAGGTAGGTATATTTATGGGAGACGAAATCTTTTTAACACCAGAAGGTAAAAAACAACTTGAAGAAAAATTAAAATATATGAAAGAAGTGCTTCGCCCAGAAGTGCAAAAGAAAATTGGTGTTGCAAGGGAATATGGCGATTTAAGTGAAAACTCTGAATATGATCAAGCAAGGGAAGAACAAGGCAAACTTGAATCTGAAATTCTTTTAATTGAAGCACAACTAAACAATGCAAAAATCATAACAAAAAATTCTATCGACACTTCAAAAGTAACAATTGGTTGCACTGTTGAAGTTTATGATGAAGAATTCGACGAAAAAATTAAATACACAATTGTTGGTTCAACCGAAACAAAACCAGAAGAAGGTAAAATCAGTAATTTAAGTCCGGTTGGTCAAGCACTTATGGGTGCAAAAAAGAACGATATTGTAACTGTTAAATCACCTGCTGGTGAATTTAAATATAAAGTTCTTTCAATTAAAGCAATATAATATTTATAAAATGCGCTGAAATAATCGGCGCTTTTTTGTTTTTCCTTATATATAATTATATAATAATAAACTGATATTTAACTTTTTAATATTTATAATAAAATATATCAAAAAAATAGTTAAAAAAAGTTATAAAAAAGTGTTGACATTGTAAAAAACATATTGTATAATTAACTCGCTATGATTATGGGATGAAGCGCAAGGTTACTAACAATTCCATTAGGTTGAGAGAGAATTTGCGTGGACCAAGTGCAGTTTAATTTGCACGAACTAACAGTGAAATAAGTTCACTTTTTTTAAGGGAATAGCAACAAAACACACGGAAGAGTGTATTTAATTCCAAAGGTTTTGTTTAAATTGGTGAAATCCAATAATGTGTTAGTAATAATGGGAGGAAAGAAAATGGCAACACAAAAAATCAGAATTAAACTTAAATCATTTGATCACAGTTTAATAGACAACGCAAGTCAACGCATAGTTGATGTTGCAACAAAATCGGGCTGCAAGGTGACAGGCCCAATTCCACTTCCAACAGACAGAGAAGTGGTAACAATAATTCGTTCACCACACAAACATAAAGATTCAAGGGAACAATTTGAATCAAGAACTCATAAAAGAATCATTGATATCTACAGCCCAAGTGCAAAAGCAGTTGATAGTTTAATGAAACTAAACTTGCCAGCAGGCGTTGATATTAAAATCAAATTATAGGCTAACAAGGAGGAAAGTTAAATGAATAAAGCAATTTTAGGTAAAAAATTGGGTATGACACAAGTATTCACTGCTAACGGTTTAGTTATTCCAGTAACTGTTGTTGAAGCCGGTCCTTGTTATGTTGCCCAAAAGAAAACAGTTGAAACTGACGGCTATAACGCTGTTCAAGTTGCTTACGAAGAAATCCGTGAAAGTTTAAAAAATAAACCAGAACTTGGATTATTCAAAAAAGCAAATCTAACACCAAAAAGATATCTTCGCGAATTTAAACTTGATGATATCTCTAACTTAGAAGTTGGTTCAGTTATTAAATGTGATATCTTCAATGAAGGTGATATCGTTGATGTAACTGGCACAACAAAAGGTCATGGTTTCTCAGGTGTTATTAAAAGATGGAACCATTCTCGTCACAGAATGACACATGGTAACGGTCCAGTTCACCGTCACCCAGGTTCAAGCGGTGCAACAAGCTCAATGAGCCGTGTTATTAAAGGTAAAAAACTTGCAGGTCAATATGGTAACGAAAAAGTTACAATTCAAAACCTTGAAGTTGTTAAAGTTGATGCAGACAGAAATGTTATGTTAATCAAAGGTGCAGTTCCAGGAAATAAGAACGGCCTACTATTTATAAGGAATGCTGTTAAGCATAATTAATGAGGGAGGAGTAAAAACAATATGCTAAAAACTAATGTATATAATTTAAATGGCGAAGTTACAAGCACTGTTGAACTTTCAGAAGAAATTTTTGGCGCTGATTATAACGAAGCATTAATTCATGAAGTTGTTGTTGCTCACCTTGCTAACAATCGTCAAGGAACTCGCTCAACACTAACAAGAACTGGTGTAAGGGGTCACTCTAAAAAACCTTACAGACAAAAAGGAACAGGTAGGGCTCGTCAAGGTTCAACAAAAGCACCTCACATGATTAAAGGTGGCGTTGCATGGGGTCCAAAACCACAAGATTTCTCACTTAAAGTTAACAAACAAGCAAAACTTCTTGCATTTGTAAGTGCACTTTCAACAAAACTTGCAGATAACGAACTTAAAGTTGTTGAAAATCTTAACCTAGAACAAGCAAAAACAAAAGAAGTTGTTAAAATTCTTAACAATCTTAAACTTGATAAAAGCACAATTTTTGTTACTGAAGAAAAGAATGCTGATCTTCTTCAAGCAGCAGCAAACATTCCAAATGTTCAAGTAACAACAGTGGATCTATTAAACACTTATGAAATTGTTGCAAACGAAAATGTTGTTTTCACACTTGAAGCAGTTAAATCACTAAGCTGTGATGGTTGCTGCGATGAATGCTGTGAACACTGTGCAGAAGGGGGAAATAAATAATGAACGCATACGATATTATTATAAAACCCGTTTTAACAGAAAAAACTTTCAGCGGAATTGCAGATAAAAAATATGCTTTCATCGTTGATAAAAATGCTAACAAAACTGAAATCAAACTTGCTGTTGAAGAAATCTTCAATGTAACAGTTGATAAAGTTAACACTGTTAGATATAACGGAAAATTTAAAAGACAAGGAAGAACTGAAGGTTATACATCAAGCTTTAAAAAAGCATATGTAACACTTAAAGCAGATTCAAAACCAATCGAGTTCTTTGAAAACTTAAAATAAGGTAAAGGAGAAATTTTAAATGGCTATAAAAAGATATAAACCACTAACTCATTCGTTAAGAAATATGACAACAAATGCGTATAGTGAAATAACAACAAACCAGCCTGAAAAATCTCTTCTTACAACTAAGAAAAGAACAGGCGGAAGAAATGCTTACGGAAGAATAACAGTTCGTCACATTGGTGGTGGTAACTTAATTAAACTTCGTAAAGTAGATTTCAGAAGAAATAAAGATGGAATTCCAGCAACTGTAACATCAATTGAATACGATCCAAATCGTTCAGCATTCATTGCACTTGTTACTTATGCAGATGGTGAAAAAAGATATATTCTTGCACCTTACGGCTTAAATGTTGGAGATAAAATCATGAGCGGTGAAACAGCAGAAATAAAAGTTGGTAACAACCTTAAATTTGCTGATATGCCAGTTGGAACAGTTGTTCACAATGTTGAACTTGAACCAAACAAAGGCGGTCAAATGGCAAGAAGTGCTGGAACAGAAGTTAGCTTAATGGCTAAGGAAGGCAAATTTGCTATTCTAAGACTTCCATCAGGCGAAATGAGAAAAGTTTCAATTAACTGCCGCGCAACAATCGGACAAGTTGGTAACCTTGATCATGAATTGGTTGCAGTTGGTAAAGCGGGTAAAACTCGTCACTTCGGTGTTCGTCCAACAGTTCGTGGTGCAGTTATGAACCCAGTTGATCACCCACACGGTGGTGGTGAAGGTAAAAACGGAGTTGGTCTTCCAAGCCCACAAACTCCATGGGGTAAACCAGCACTTGGTAAGAAAACTCGTAACAAGAAAAAACCTTCAAATAAATTTATTATTAAGAGAAGTAACTAAGGAGTGTGCGTAGAAAATGAGTAGAAGAGGTAAATTACCTTTCGTTGAAGAAAGGCTAAAAAACAGAATTATCAAACTTAATGAAACTAACACTAAAAAACCAGTGAAAACTTGGAGCAGAGCATCTACTATTTATCCAGAATTCGTAGGCCACACTATTGCGGTTTATAATGGTAAAAAACACATTCCAGTTTACTGCACAGCAGAAATGGTTGGTCATAAACTAGGCGAATTTGCACCAACAAGAATGCATAAAGCTCACAAATCTGGCGAAAAGAAAGTGTCAGGAAGATAGGAAAAAGGGGGAAAGTTTAAAATGGCAAAAAGAATCAGAGAAAAAGCAGAAGCAAGATTAAAAAACGATGATAAACGCCCTCATGCCTCAGTTACCTATGTAAGAATGAGTCCATCAAAAGTGGAACGTATTCTTAATGTGGTAAGGGGAATGTCTTATCAAAGTGCAATTGCAACACTTAACAACATGCCTCACGAGGCTGCAACAGTTGTTGCAAAATTAATAAACAGTGCTGCCGCAAATGCAGAACACAACATGGGTTATTCAAAACAAAACCTTGTTGTTGCTGAGTGCTGGGTTACACCTGGTCCAACACTAAAAAGGCTTATTATTAAAGCAAAAGGTAGCGCAAGCAGAATGTTAAAAAGAACTAGTCACATTTTCGTGATTCTAGATTCACAAGAAGTTAAATAAAGGAGAGAGTGAAAAGTTATGGGACAAAAAGTTAGCCCTAAGGGCTTAAGAATTGGCGTTAACAAAGAATGGGACTCAGTTTGGTATGCTGATAAAGAAACCTTTGCTAAAAACCTAAAAAGTGATAACGTAATCAGAAAATATATTAAAAATAAATATTATTCTTGCGCTCTTTCTAGAATTCAACTTGAAAGAACACAAAATAAACTAACAGTTAATATCCACACAGCTCGCCCAGGTGTTATTATTGGCGTTAAAGGTGCTGGAATTGAACAAATGAAAAATGAAATTGCAAAAGTTGGAAAACTTAATGCAAACGATATTTCAATTAACATTAAAGAAGTTAAAAGACCAGATACAGACGCAACTCTTGTTGCTGAAAGCATTGCTGCTCAACTTGAAAAGCGTGTTGCTTTCCGTCGTGCATTAAAACAAGGCATCAGCCGTGTTGAAAAAACTGGCGTTCAAGGTGTTAAAGTTGAAATTTCTGGCCGTCTTGATGGTGCAGATATTGCAAGAAGCGAACACTTCCAAGTTGGAAGTCTTCCACTTCAAACACTTCGTGCAGACATCGATTATGGCACTGCAGAAGCACACACAACATATGGTGTTGTTGGTGTTAAAGTTTGGATTTACAAAGGGGATATCCTTGGTAAAGTTAAAACTGAAGATGCTAAAGGAGGTAATAACTAATTATGTTAATGCCTAAAAGAGTTAAAAGAAGAAAAGTTCACAGAGGCAGAATGACAGGCGTTGCCACTCGTGGTAACAAAATCACTTATGGTGAATATGGTCTGCAAGCACTTGAACCATGCTGGATGACTTCAAACCAAATTGAAGCTGCTCGTATCGCTATGACTCGTTATACAAAACGTGGTGGTAAAGTTTGGATTAAAGTTTTCCCAGATAAATCAGTAACTAAAAAACCTATTGGAACTCGTATGGGTTCTGGTAAAGGTAACCCAGAATTCTGGGTGGCAGTTGTTAAACCACAAAGAGTGTTGTTTGAAATTGCTGGTGTAAGTGAAGAAACTGCAAGGGAAGCACTTCGTCTTGCAAGTCATAAACTTCCAATCAAAACAAAATTTATTAAGAAAGAAGAAGTTAAACAAGAGGAGGCTAATGCTTAATTATGAAAATTAAAGAATTAAGAGAATTAAATATTGATGAACTTAATGCTAAGCTTGTAAGCCTTAAACAAGAATTGTTTAATTTAAGATTCTCAAATGCAACTGGTCAACTTGCAAACCCAGTAAGCATTAATGTTTGCAAAAAAGATATCGCAAGGGTTAAAACTTTACTTCGTGAAAAAGAACTTAACGGTGAAGTTGTTAGCACTGGAAAAAAAGCATAGGAAGGGGGAAGTAGAAAATGGAATTGAACAGAAATTATAGAAAAGTTCGTCAAGGCGTTGTTGTAAGCGATAAGATGGATAAAACTATTGTTGTTGAAATAGTTTCAAAAACTATTCACCCTCTATATAAGAAAACTGTTAAAACATCTAAAAAATTCAAAGTTCATGATGAAAATAATGAAGCAAGAATTGGTGACACAGTTGAAATTATGGAAACAAGACCACTATCTAAAGATAAGTATTTCAGACTTGTTAGAGTAGTAGAAAAGGCTAAATAGGAGGAGAAGAAGATATGATACAACCACAAACTATATTGAAAGTTGCTGATAACACTGGCGCAAAAACAATTATGTGTTTCAGAGTTCTTGGCGGTTCATTCAGAAAATCAGCCAACATTGGCGATGTTATTTATGCCTCAGTTAAAACTGCTACTCCAGGTGGAGTTGTTAAAAAAGGTGATGTTGTTAAAGCAGTTATCGTTCGTTCATCTTACGGCGTAAGAAGAAAAGACGGAACTCACATCAAATTTGATGATAACGCAGCAGTTATAATCGATAACAATAAACAACCAAAAGGCACAAGAATTTTTGGACCTGTTGCTCGTGAACTTCGTGAAAAAGACTACATGAAAATTGTTTCACTTGCACCAGAAGTATTATAATAGGAGGAGAAGAAAGATATGTTACATGTTAAATCAGGCGATACAGTTGTTGTTTTAGCTGGAAAAGATAAAAACAAAACTGGTAAAGTTATATCTGCATCTCCAAAAGATAATACAGTTATTGTTGAAGGTGTAAATATAATCACAAAACATAAAAAACCAAGAAGTCAACAAGATAAAGGCGGAATTGAAAAAATTGCTGGAAACATTCATGTTTCAAATGTTCAAGTTATCTGCCCAATCTGTAACAAAGCAACAAGAATTGCTCATGTTGTTGATGAAAACGGTGTTAAAAATCGTGTTTGCAAAAAATGTAATGCAAAAATCGATTCTAAGTTTGTAAAAAGAACAAACAAAGATAAAAAACAAGTAAACACTTCTGTTAAAGCAAAAAAAGCAGAAGAAAAAGCAACTAAAAAAGTTGTAAAATCTAAAAAAGCTGATAAAGCAGAAGCATAGGAAAGGGGAGGAAAGTAACTTAATATGGAAAATAAACAAAACAGACTTTCTCTTTTCTATAAAGAGAATGTTGTTAAAAGCTTAATGGCAGAAGGAAACTTCAAAAATGTTAACGAATGCCCTAAAATTGTTAAAATTGTTGTAAATGCAGGTCTTGGCCAAGATAAAGATAATTCTTCAGCTATGGAAAATGCAATTAACGATTTAACAACAATCACAGGACAAAAAGCAGTTTTCACAACTGCAAAAAAATCAATTGCAAACTTTAAACTTCGTGAAGGTCAAAAAGTTGGTGCAAAAGTTACACTTCGTGGTCAAAGAATGTATGAATTCCTTGATAAACTTATTTCTGTTGCACTTCCACGAGTTCGTGACTTTAACGGTGTTTCACCAAAAGGTTTCGATGGAAAAGGTAACTTCACATTTGGTGTTAAAGAACAATTAATTTTCCCTGAAATTAAATACGATAAAATCGATAAAATCAGGGGCTACGATATCACAATCGTAACAACAGCAAAAAATAACGAAGATGCAAAACTTATGTTATCAAAACTAGGTTTTCCATTTGCAGCAAGATAGGAGGTTTGGCATAAATGGCAAGAACAGCGCTTAAAGTTAAACAAAGCAGAAAACAAAAGTTCTCAACAAGAGAATATACTCGTTGCACAATTTGTGGCAGACCACATGCTGTGCTTAAAAAATATGGTATTTGCAGGGTTTGTTTCCGTGAACTAGCATACAAAGGCGAAATTCCTGGATTCAAAAAGGCAAGTTGGTAAGAAGGGGGAAGAAAAAATGGTAGTAACTGATACAATTGCAGATTTTTTAACAAGAATCAGAAACGCAAATATGGTTAAACACGAAACTGTTGTTATTCCTTCATCTAACACAAAAGTTAGCCTAGCAAAACTTTTAAAAGAAGAAGGCTTTATCTCTAACTATGAAATAGTTGAAGAAAATGGTTTCAAAAATATTAAAATCACACTTAAATATGTTAATGGTCAAAAAGCAATCCAAGGCTTAAAAAGAATTTCTAAACCAGGTTTAAGGGTTTATGTTGAAGCTGAAAAACTACCAAAAGTTCTTAACGGACTTGGCGTAGCAATCATTTCAACAAACAAAGGAATAATCACAGATAAACAAGCAAGAGAAGCTAACGTTGGTGGCGAAGTGCTTGCTTATGTATGGTAGGAGGTAAACAATATGTCTAGAATTGGAAGACTTCCTGTTGCAGTTCCAGCAGGCGTTGAAGTAACATTTGCAAATAATGTTATCAAAGTTAAAGGAAAACTTGGTGAATTATCTCAAAATATTGACCCAAAAATTAATGTAAAAATTGAAAATAATGAAGTGATTTTAACAAGATTAAGTGAAGAAAACGATGTTAAAGCAAAACATGGATTATACAGAGCACTTATTTCTAACATGGTTAAAGGTGTTACAGAAGGTTATTCTAAAAAACTTGTTGTAAACGGTGTTGGTTATAAGGTTCAAAAACAAGGTAACGATGTTGTTATGAACATTGGTTATTCACACAATGTTGTTGTTAAAGCAATCGATGGTATTAAACTTGATTGCCCATCAGCAACTGAAATTGTTGTAAGCGGAATTGCAAAAGATAAAGTTGGCGAAATGGCTGCATCAATCAGAGCAATTAAAAAAGTTGAACCATACCACGGATATGGAATTAAATATGACGATGAAGTTGTAATCCGTAAACAAGGTAAAACTGCAGGTAAAAAATAAAGGGAGAGTAGGATAAATTATGATTAAACAAGCAAACAGAAATGAAGCAAGACTTGCTCGTCATGCAAGAGTTCGTAAACACTTATCTGGAACTCCTGAAAGGCCAAGATTAAATGTGTATAAAAGCACAACACACATCTATGCACAAATCATTGATGATGTTAATGGCGTAACACTTGCAAGCGCTTCAACAGTTGAAAAAGAAACTGCATCTCTTGTTGCAGGCAAAACAAAACAAGAACAAGCAAAAGTTGTTGGTGAACAACTTGCAAAAAGAGCCCTAGAAAAAGGTATAAACAAAGTTGTTTTCGACAGAGGTGGCTACCTTTATACAGGCAGAGTTAAAGAATTGGCAGACGGCGCAAGAAGTGCTGGTCTAGAATTTTAGGAGGGTGTCAGATGGAAAATAACGAAAAGAAACCTTTTAATAAAACTGAAAAGAAATTTGACAGAAAAGATAATAAAAGAAGAGTTAGAGAAATTTCTGACATCGAAAGCAAAACCATTGCTATCAACCGTGTAACAAAAGTTGTTAAGGGTGGTAGAACAATGAAATTTGCTGCTCATGTTATTGTAGGTGATAAAAAAGGCAAAGTTGGTTATGGAAGCGGTAAGGCTGCAGAAGTTCCAGTTGCAATTGATAAAGCACTTGCAAGAGCAAAAGCAAACATGATTAAAGTTTCAATCGATGGAAACACAATTCCACACGATGTAACAGGTAATTTCGGTTCATCAAAGGTATTTATGATGCCAGCTAAAGATGGTAACGGAATTATTGCAGGTTCAAGTGTTCGTCCAATTGTTGAACTTGCAGGAATTAAAAATATCACAACAAAAGCATACGGTTCAAGAAATGCAATTAACTGTGCAAAAGCAACATTTAATGCACTTAAAAAATTAAGAACTGCTGAAGAAATAATGGCAATCCGTAATGCTGGAAATGAAGAAAATAAATAGGGGAGGAATTAAGATATTATGGCTACAAATAAGCAAAAAATGATTAAAGTAACATATGTTAAATCTTGCATTGGTTATGAAAAATGCCAAGCAAAAGTCATTGAAGCATTGGGTCTTAAAAAACTTAATTCTTCAAATGTTATCCCAGATAACGATGCCACTCGTGGTATGATTTTCAAAGTTAAACATTTAGTAAATGTTGAAGAAGTTAAATAGGAGGAATGGTGAAAATGAAATTACATGAATTAACTCCTGCTGCAAACTCTAGAACAAGAGCAAAAAGAGTTGGTAGAGGTCAAGGTTCAGGTTTAGGAAAACTTGCAGGCCGTGGTTCAAAAGGTCAACATGCTCGTAACACAGTTCGTATGGGTTTTGAAGGCGGACAAACCACTCTTGCTAGAAGACTTCCAAAACGCGGATTTAACAATATATTCAAAAAACAATATGCAATTGTTAATGTTAAAGACCTTAACTGTTTTGAAGCTGGAAGCACAATTAATGAAGAAGCACTTTATAACGCAAACATCATTGGCAAAAAACAACCTTATGGCGTTAAAGTTTTGGGAAATGGTGAATTAACTGTTAAATTAAATGTAGAAGCGGCTTGCTTCACAAAAAGTGCAATCGAAAAGATTGAAAAAGCCGGCGGAAAAGCAGAGGTAAAGTAATATGTTCAAAACGCTTAAAAATGCATTCAAAGTTAAAGAACTTAGAATTAAAATATTTATCACTCTAGCCTTATTATTGGTATATAGGCTAGGTTGTTGGTTGCCTATTCCTGGCATTAATGTTGAAAATTTCAGCAGTCAGGTTTCTGGCGATTTCTTGTCACTGCTAAGTTCACTTAGTGGTGGCGCACTATCAAATGGTGCATTTCTAGCCCTTGGCGTTGGGCCTTATATCAGTGCATCAATTGTTGTTCAACTTCTAGGTTTTGTTATTCCTGCACTTGAAAGGTTAACAAAACATGGGGGCGAGGACGGAAGAAAGAAAATAAACCAAATCACAAAAATTGCAGGGCTTGTTCTTGCGTTAGCACAATCAATTGCAATTGTTGTTTCATTCGGAAATAACGGTGCATTGAATGTTAATTTCTTTGGTGCAGGCACTCCAGCATGGGTTACAGGGGCGTTCGTGGTAACAATGCTTGTTGCAGGTGCTATGTTCACATTCTGGCTTGGTGAAAAAATCACTGAACTAGGAGTTGGAAATGGACTTTCATTGTTAATTTTTGTTGGTATTCTATCTTCTGCTGGAACAAGTTTAGGTTCAGTTGTTCAAGCAATAATTGATGGCAATGTTTCACAAGTTTGGGAATTGTTAATTTTCATTCTTACATTAATTGTTATCTTTGGTTTAATTGTGTTTATTGATTTAAGTGAAAGAAAAATTCCAGTTCAATATGCAAAACAAATCAAAGGCAGAAAAATGTATGGCGGTCAATCAACATTCATTCCTGTTAAACTTCTTGGAACAGGCGTTATGCCAATTATATTTGCAACATCATTCATAACATTCCCACAATTAATTGCAAGTTTCTGGCCAACAAGTAAGTTCTATCAATGGTATTCAACTTGGCTTGGTGCAGGTTCTTGGGTTTATTCAATTGTGGTTGGCTTATTCATTCTATTCTTTGCATATTTTTGGAATCAAATGATGTTTAATCCAGAAGATATTTCAAGGCAAATTCAACAAAATGGTGGATTTGTTACAGGATATCGTGCTGGTAAACAAACTGCGGATTATTTGAAAAAAGTTTCAACCAGAGTTACATTATTCGGTGCTTTATTCTTAGCATTTTTAACAATCGTTCCATCAATTGTTTTCAAAGCAATTGGCGGTTCAACATTAACAACCACATTCACAGCAACTGGACTAATAATTGTTGTTTCATGTGCTTTGGAAATTGAAAAACAGTTAGATCAACAAATGCTAATGCGTAATTATAGAGGTTTCCTAAATAAAAAACTTTAAAAGTTTAATTAAAACAGGGGAGAAGTTAATGAATATAGTTCTTCTTGGTGCACCAGCCAGTGGCAAAGGCACACAAGGCAATGTTCTTACAAACATTCTTAATCTTCCACATATTTCAAGTGGCAACATTATAAGGCAAAATATTGCCGATAAAACAGAAATAGGCATTCGTGTTAAGGAATTAATCAGCAAAGGTAAACTGGTTAGTGATAAAATCACAAACATTATGATGTTGGAAAGATTATCTTATCCAGATTGTAAAAATGGTTTTATTCTTGATGGTTATCCAAGAACACTTAATCAAGCAAAAGCGCTTGAAAAAAAATATCAAATTGATATTGCAATAAATATTGATGTTTTGGAAGAAAATGCTGTTAAAAGAATAAGTGGAAGAAGGGTTTGTAACAATTGCAACAAAACTTATCACATTTCAAATTTGAAGGCGGAGATTTGTCCCATTTGCAATAATTCGCTTGTTGTTCGAGATGATGATAAAATTGAAGTAATTAAAGAACGCTATAAAATATTTAACAATCTTACCAAAGATTTATTAAATTTCTATAAGGAAAAAGGTGTGCTTGTAACCGTTGATGGCAACGGCACAAGCGAGCAAACCTCACAAGAAATCCTTAATGCAATAAAAGAAGTGAATAAAAATGATATCAATTAAATCAGATGCGGAAATTGAATTGTTAAGAATTTCAGGTAAAATTTTAAGTAATACTTTAAAAGAACTGGAAAAACACATAAAAGTTGGTGTTTCAACAAAGGAACTTAACGATATAGCCCATTGTTATATTGTAAGTAACAATGCAACTCCATCTTGCTTGGGTTATGAAGGGTATCCTGAAAGTATTTGCACTTCAGTTAACGAAGAAGTTGTTCACGGCATTCCATCAAAAAACAAAATATTAAAAAATGGAGATATAATCTCAATTGATATTTGTGTTACTTATAAGGGAATGGTAACAGATGCAGCAAGAACATATCTTGTGGGTGATGTTTCACCTGCACTTAAACAACTTGTTGAAGTAACAAAACAATGTTTTTTTAAGGGCATTGAAAACATAAAAGAAGGCTCCAGAGTGGGTGATATTGGTGCACAAGTTTATAGCCATGCAAAAAAATATGGTTATGGGGTTATTCGTGATTTAACGGGGCACGGAGTTGGTTATTCTGTGCATGAAGATCCATGTATTCCAAATTTTGGCATTGCAGGAACAGGTGCAAGGCTGTATGCAAATCAAGTTATAGCCGTTGAACCAATGATTTCACTTGGAAACTATAAAGTTGATTTTTGTGATGATGGCTGGACTTGCGTAACTCGAGATGGCAAACCAGCAAGTCATTATGAAAACACAATTGTAATAACTAAAAACGGTGTTGAAATTTTAACTGAATAAGGAACTAAAATGAATTCACAAAACATAGAAATAGGCAGTTATGTTCTTTCTACAAAAGGGCGTGATTGCAATCAAGTATCCATTGTTTATAATATCATAGAAAATGATTATGTTCTGTTAATAGATGGTAAGGGCAAAAAATTGCTTAAACCAAAAAAGAAAAACTTAAAACATCTTAAAAACTTAGGTGTTGTTAATTGTAAAATAGCAGAAAAAATTAAAACCGGTAAAAAAATTTTTGATGCAGAAATTTATTCTGCAATTCGAAAAGCAGAATTAAATATTGAATAATAACAGGAGGCAACTATATGAGTAAGGAAGATGTTATCGAAACCGAAGGTGTGGTAATTGAAGTTTTACCAAACACAAAGTTTAAAGTGCAACTACCTAACGGGCACGTAATCACCGCATATATCAGCGGAAAAATGAGAAGCAGTTATATCAGAGTTATTAATGGTGATAGGGTTAAGCTGGAAATGAGCCCATATGACCTAACAAAAGGTAGAATTGTTTACAGAGATAAAAATATTTCAAAATAGGGGAGAAAATAAAATGAAAGTAAGACCATCAGTTAAACCAATGTGCGATAAATGCAAAGTTATTCGTAGGGAAGGCAAAGTTATGGTTATTTGCAGTAAAGATAAAAGCCACAAACAACGCCAAGGCTAGTCAAATAGCCATAAGTATGTAACTAAATAAAAGTTATAACTAGACAAAACTTAATATTTAGTGTATACTTATGTAAGTATAGTCATTATAAAATGCTCCCGCATTTTTACATAAGTATACATTTATAAAAAAACAAAAAATTCTGGCAAATGTGAAGCGGCTGAATATAATCACAAATGCCTTATAATAAATAAAATCATGGAGGAACAAAATGGCTCGTATAGCAGGTGTTGACTTACCAAGGGAAAAAAGAGTTGAAATCGGCCTAACATATATTTATGGAATTGGCAGAAGCAAATCAAACGAAATTTTGGAAGCAACAAACATAAGTAAAGATATCAGAGTTAAAGATTTAACTGAAGAACAAGTAGCAGCAATCAGAAGCTACATTGATAAAAATTTAAAAATTGAAGGTGAATTAAAATCAGAAGTAGCCCTTAACATTAAAAGGCTTAATGAAATTGGTTGCTATCGTGGAATTCGCCATAGAAAGGGATTGCCAGTTCGTGGTCAAAGAACACAAACTAATGCAAGAACAAGAAAAGGCCCTAGAAAAACTGTTGCAAACAAAAAAGTGGCAACTAAGTAATTAAGGAGATAGTAAGAATGGCAGAAAAAAGAACAAAAACAAAAAAGAAAAAATTAACTAAGGGTGTTGATAAAGGTCAAGCCCACATTCAATCATCATATAATAACACTATTTGCACAATCACTGATGTTGCTGGAAATGTAATATCATGGGCAAGTGCTGGAAGCATGGGCTTTAAAGGAAGCAGAAAAAACACTCCATTTGCTGCACAAACTGCAATGGAAAAAGCTGCAAAAGAAGCACACGATCTAGGCATTAAAAGTGTTGAAGTTTATGTAAAAGGTCCAGGCAATGGCCGTGAATCTGCAATCAGAGCATTGCAAACTGCAGAAATTGAAGTAACTTTAATTAAAGATGTTTCTCCAATTGCTCACAACGGTTGTCGTCCACCAAAAAGAAGAAGAGTTTAATAAAGGAGAATATTAAAGCATGGCAAGAATGACAGGTGCAGATTGTAAGTTGTGCAGAAGGGAAGGTTGCAAATTATTCCTTAAAGGCGAAAGATGTTTATCTTCTAAATGCCCTATGGAACATAACCCAACAATTCCAGGCCAACACGGTGCTGCTAAAAAGAAAGTTACAGAATATGGCAAACAATTAAGAGAAAAACAAAAAGTAAAAAGAGCATATGGTGTTCTTGAAAAACAATTCAGAAGTTATTATGAAGAAGCTGAAAGGCAAAAAGGTGTAACTGGCACAGTTATGCTAAGACTTCTTGAAACAAGGCTAGATAACGTTGTTTACAGAATGGGAATTGGCTCATCAAGAAAAGAAGCAAGACAAATTGTTAGACACGGCCATATCACAGTTAATGGTAAAAGTGTAAACATTCCATCATATCAAGTTAAAGTTAATGATGTTATTGCTATTAAAGAAAATAAAGTTGAAAAATTCAAACACCTTAAAGAACTTAAAGTTGTTACACCAAAATGGTTAGAATTTTCAAGTGAAGAATTAAGTGGTAAAATAAATGCACTTCCAGCTCGTGAAGACATTGACTTAACAATTGCAGAACACTTAATCGTTGAATTATATTCAAAATAATGGCATTAATTGATGGAGGGAATTTAATTTATGATGCAAATTGAAAAACCTAAAATTCTTATTGAAGAAAATGAACAAAACACATTCACAAGATTTATTGTTGAACCACTTGATAAAGGTTACGGAACAACAATTGGTAACTGCCTAAGAAGAGTTCTTCTTTCAGCACTTCCAGGTGCAGCAGTTGTTGCAATAAGAATAAAAGGCGTTGAACACGAATTTTCAAGTTTGAAAGGCGTTGTTGAAGATGTAACTGATATTGTTCTTAACATAAAAATGCTATCAGTTAAAACATCAAGCACTGAACCTGATTTCACAACAGTTCTAAAACTTCGCAAAAACACACCAGGCGTTGTTTATGCAAGTGATTTTGAATATAACGACCAAGTTGAAATTCTAACACCAAATCAAGTTATTTGCACACTTGATAAAGGCGCTGATTTCGAAATGGAAGTTATTGTTGCAAGGGGCAGAGGCTTTGTTACAGCAGATAAAAATAAACAATATGTGGATTCAATTGGATATATTGCAGTTGATTCAACATTCACACCAGTAAGAAAAGCAAACTTCAATGTTGAAGCAGCCAGAGTTGGTCAAAGCATTAACTTTGATAAATTAACTCTTGAAGTGGAAACAAATGGTTCACTTTCACCAAAAGAAGTTGTAAGCCTTGCAGGTCAACTTGTTCAAGAACATATGGAAATGTTTGTTGAACTTGCAGATAAAATGGTTAAAGGTGGAATTCTTGTAACACCTGAAGAAGACCAAAAAACAAAAATGTTGGAAATGGCTATTGAAGATCTAGACCTTTCAGTTCGAAGCAATAATTGTTTAAAAAGGGCAGGAATCAACACCATTGAAGATTTAACTAAGAAAACAAAAGGTGAAATGCTTAAAGTAAGGCATTTAGGTTTAAAATCACTTGAAGAAGTTATTGCAAAACTAAATGAACTTGGATTAAGCCTTAAACCAGATGAAGAATAATAAGGGAGAAAGATAATGGCACAAGTTAAAAAATTAGGCAGACCAACCGATCAAAGAATGGCTGTTTTAAGAAATCAAGTTTCTTATCTTCTATGGAATGGAAGAATTGAAACAACAACTGAAAAAGCAAAAGCAGTAAGCAGTGCCGCTGAAAAAATCTTAACTCTTGCAATTAACTCTTACACAGACACTGTTAAAGTTGTTAAAGAAGTTAAAGATGCAAAAGGAGCAATGGTTAAAAAAGAATTTGTTAACGATGGTCCTAAAAAACTTGCAGCAAGAAGAAAGATTATGGCATACTGCTATGACATTCAAGAAGTTAAAGGTGAAAAAGAATCTAAAGCTAACTTTAAAGCAAGAGTTAAAGATGTTAATCACCCACTAATTGAAAAAATCTTCAATGTTTATGCACCAAAATATGCAAAAAGAATTGAAGAACTTGGTCAAGGCGGAGGCTACACAAGAGTTGTTAAAACTCGTAACCGTCGTGGCGATAATGCAGAACTTGCAATCGTTGAATTAATTTAATAAAAATCACAATGTGCGGGACATTGTTTAAATAAAAAAACAAACTGAAAAGTTTGTTTTTTTGTTAATTTTTTCCTAAAATAAACTTAGTTTTTAATAATTTTTTTCTTAAATATTATTTTCTATAAATATTTTTATAAAAAAACAATAATTAATTTTTATAAT
>JAZUCT010000032.1:0-9180 GCA_045639255.1 Clostridia bacterium | reverse complement strand
GTGAAGCCAAAGTTTCTTCATTATCAACTACAGCTGTTTATGATGCAATTGATACAGTGTTAAGCAATGGAACAACTTATAGTGATTTAATTAATGTAACAACAAATTCCGAAGGTGAAGTTAATTTTATTCAAGCAGATGGAATTTCAATTAATGCACTTGGAAATCAAATTGCGGTTGCTACACAAGTTAATCTTGATAAAATAGGGCAACAAACTGTAAGCATACCAATTGGTAACTTTTCTGGAATGCCTATTCTTGCGGGGCAAGGACCAAGAATAGAAATTAAACTTTTACCAATCGGAAATGTTTATTGCAAATTTGTTTCTGAATTTACAAATGCTGGAATTAACCAAACAAATCATAGAATTTATATGTATGCAGAAACTAAAATAAGCCTTGTTTTGCCAATGGCAACAAAAGTTATTAAAACAAGTGTTCAAATTTTATTATGTGAAAGCATTATAATTGGTAAAGTTCCAGCTACATATTTAAATGCCACAGATCTTGATAGTATGCTGAATTTAATTGGATAACATATTAATTTACTTGACTTTAAGTAAGCAAAAGTTTATCATTAATTAAATGCGTTTGTAAAAAAGACCAGTAACATAATTTACCTATTATAGAGAGTAGGGTTCGTGGCTGAAAAACCCTATAATAAATGTTATGTGAATTCACTTTTTAAGCACCCGATTGAAAATATAAAAGTAGGTCGTGGCGGTTGTTCCGTTATAACTTTAAATAAGGCTGAATAATCAGTGAAGTTAGGTGGTACCGCGATAATTAATCGCCCTAATGTGTTTAAACGCATTGGGGCGTTTTATATATTTAAAGGAGAAAATATGAATAATAATATTAATGAAGTTTTAGAACAATTTGAAAATGATTTAAAAAATGTTAACGATGAAGTTTCGTTAGAAGAAATAAGGCTTAAATATACAGGTAAAAAAGGTGCAGTAAATAACCTTATGAGACTTATGCCCACATTAACACCAGACGAAAAGAAGGTTTTTGGGGCAGAAGTTAATGAATTAAAAAACAAAGTTGAGCAACGACTTCAAACCTTTAAAGAAAGCTTGGAATATAATGCACTTATGAAAGAAATTAATGAAACTGAAAGGTTCGATTTTACATTGCCAACCGCAGAAAAAAAGGGTTCTTTGCACCCAATAACTGTTGTTCAAATGGAAATTGAAGAAATATTTAAACAAATGGGATTTGTTATTGAAGATGGCAATGAGATTGAAACTGAATATAACAATTTTGAAGCAGTTAACATTCCTAAAAATCACCCAGCAAGAGATATGCAAGATACTTACTTTTTAAATAATGGTCAGGTTCTTAAAACACACACATCTGCTGCTCAAAACAGAATTATGAAAAAGTATGGAGCACCTTTAAGAGTTCTTTTCCCTGGAAGATGTTTTAGAAATGAAAATGTTGATGCAAGCCATGAAAACACTTTCTTCCAAATGGAAGGAATGATGATAGATAAAGATATATCAATTGCGAACCTTATTTATTTTATGAAAACATTGCTTTCAGAAGTTTTCAAGCAAGATGTTAAGGTAAGATTGCGTCCTGGATTTTTTCCATTTGTTGAACCGGGCTTTGAATTGGATATGAGTTGTGCTGTATGTGGTGGAAATGGTTGTCCAACATGTAAACATTCTGGTTGGATTGAACTTGTTCCTTGTGGAATGATTCATCCTGCAGTTTTGGAAATGGGCGAAATTGACCTTGAAAAATATAATGGTTTTGCTTTTGGAATTGGTTTAACAAGGCTTGCCATGATGAAATATGGAATTAAAAACATAAGGGTTTTAAACAGTGGAAATTTAAAAACATTATCACAATTTAAAACTAAATTATATTAGGAAGTGAAAAAATATGTATATATCAATAAATTGGATAAAAGAATTTGTTAATCTTGATCAAATTGACATAAAAGAATTAATTAATAGATTCACACTTTCTGTTGCTGAAGTTGAAGGGGTAGAAGAAAAGGGTGAAAACACATCAAATATTGTTGTTGCTAAAATAATTGAAATTAGCAATCACCCAAATTCAGATCATTTGCATATTTTAAAACTTGATGTTGGACACGGACAAGTTACTGAATGTGTTTGTGGTGCACCAAATGTTAAAGTAGGCATGCTTGTTCCATTTGCAAAACTTGGTGCAAAAGTTAATGGATTTGAAATTATAAAAGCAAAAATTCGTGGGGTTGAAAGCATTGGAATGTGTTGTTCAGGAAAGGAATTAGGCATTTCAGATGATAATTCTGGTCTTTTAGAATTATTTAATGTTGATCCTGGCACAGATTTTGTAGAATATAGCGGTTTAAGAGACACAATTTTTGAAATAGACAATAAGTCTTTAACAAACAGACCAGATTTATGGTGCCACTATGGAATTGCAAGAGAAATTTCCGCATTAACAGATAGACCATTAAAATCACTTGATATGGTTCTTGCAAACACTTTCGATAATTTGCCAGAATTATCAATTCAATCGGTTGATAACGAAAAATGTTACAGATATTCAGCAATTAAAATTGAAAATGTTTCTGAAAAATTTTCGCCACTATATATGCAAACAAGATTGTTTTATTGTGGAATGAGGGGAATTAACTTATTAACCGATTTAACAAATTATGTTATGCTTGAAGTTGGCCAACCAATGCATGCATTTGATGCAAGAAAGGTTGAAAAAATTGAAGTTAAACAAACAAGCAGACCAATTTCATTTTTAACTCTTGATGGAACTGAACGAAACATTCCTGAAAATGAATTGCTTATTTATGGCAATGATTTCCCAGTTGCTATTGCTGGAATTATGGGTGGAAAAAATTCTGAAACTGAAAGCGATACATCATCAATAATTTTGGAATCGGCAAATTTTGATGGTGTTAGTGTAAGAAAGCTTTCTTCAAAACTTGGTTTAAGAACAGAATCAAGCATAAGGTATGAAAAAATCCTTGATCCAGAAATTTGTCAAATTGCAACTCAAAGATTTATTTACTTATTAAAACAAATAGATTGTAATGCAAGAGTAACTTCAAGGTATTGTGACTACTATGCAAAAAAATTTAATAAGGTTGTTTTGGATGTAGAACAATCATATTTAGATAGCTATATTGGGGTTAAATTAAGTCCAGAAACTATCATTAAAATCCTTTCTTCCCTTGATTTTTCCGTATACTATGCAAACTTTGCATACCACATTGAAGTGCCATCGTTCAGAGCAACAAAAGACATAACAAAAAAAGTTGATATTGTTGAAGAAATAACAAGAATTTATGGATATAACAATATTCAACCACAATGCCCAAAAATCGATTTAAAATCTGTTAAGCAAGATAGTGAACATCTTAACGAGATTGAAACAAAGCTATTCCTTGCCGAAAACTTGGAATATAATGAAGTTCATTCATATATATGGGCAGATAAAACATTTAACAGTAAAGTTGGAATTGAAACAGTTGAATATTTAAAAATTGTTAATTCACTTTCACCTGAGAACACATATATAAGAAGTGTTTTACTTCCTAGTTTAATTGGAAATATAGAACAAAATAAAGCTGAAAATTTTAAAATTTTTGAAATAGGCAGAGTTTGTGAAGGAATTGATAAAGAAAATCTTGCAATTGAAAATAAAAAACTTGCAATGATTGTTTGCAATAAAAACGGCAATGAATCGTTAAAAACAATAACAAGCGATATTGTTGCATTAATTAAAAAACTTAAAAACAAAAAAGTTTGTTTTGAAAAATGTGAATATGATATTTCATATGTTCATCCAAAAAATTCAGCAATAATAAAAATAGATGGTGAAGAAATTGGATTTATATCTGCTCTTCATCCAGCAGTAAGAAATAAAATAGATAAAAAACTTGATGTTTCTGTTGCTGAAATTGATTTCAGAAAATTATCAAAAATAGCAAATAAAAAACTTAAATATACCGAAGTTTCAAAATATCAACCTGTAAGCATCGATTTAAATTTTGTTTGCGATGAAAATATGGAATTTAGTTGCATTTCAAATATTTTAGATAAATTATCTACTAATCTTCAATATTCGTATAAATTAATTGATATATATAAGAATTCAGATACATTAAAAAATAAAGTAAGTTACACATTTAACTTTAACATTGTAAGCCTTGAAAAAACACTTTCAAGTGAAGAAATTAATGAATTTATGAATATGGTTATTGAAAACTGCAAATCAGTAGGAGCAGAATTACGATGATATTTTTAGATAATGCATCAACTACTAAAATGTATGAAGAGGCATATGAACTTATAAAAAATTATTATTTAAATAACTATTTTAACCCATCAGCATTATATGCTGGTGGTGTTAATGTTCATAAGGACATTGAAAAAGCAAGACAGACAATTGCAAAAATAATTGGCGCAGAAAGTGATAATATTATTTTTACTTCTTCTGCAACAGAAGCAGCAAATCTTGCATTAATGGGTTGTTGGCAAAGCAATTTTAAGCATATTGTAACAAGCGAAATTGAACATCCATCAATGCATAATACAATTAAATTTCTTCAACAGAAAGGAAGTTTTGTTGATTATTTAAAAACAAACTCTGATGGAACAATTTGTGTTGAGGATGTTAAAAATAAAGTTAATAAATCTACAAATGTTCTTTCAGTTATGCTTGTTAATAACGAAACTGGTGCAATAAATAATATACGCGAGATTTCAAAAATTGCAAAAACTATAAATCCAAACATAATAATAATTTGTGATTGTGTTCAAGCTTTTTGTAAAATTGATTTTAAAGTTAAACAACTTGGTGTGGATTTTGCTGTTTTTAGTTCACATAAAGTTCATGGACCAAAAGGTGTAGGGGCATTATTTTGCAAAAATTTAAACAAATTAAAACCACAAGTTTATGGTGGTGGGCAGGAAAAAGGATATAGAAGCGGAACAGAAAATACTGGTGGCATTATTGCTTTTGCCAAAGCAAGTGAAATTATGTATTCAAAAATTAATGATAATTTCGCTTATGTTCAAAATTTAAAAAACATAATTAAAGAAGAGTTAAAAACAGTTGAAAACATTTTAATTAACTCTAACAATCAATCCAGCCCATATATTCTAAGTTTTTCAGTTAAAGGTGTTAAAGCTGAAGTTTTGTTGCATATGCTAGAAGAGTTTAATATATATGTTGGAAATGGTTCTGCTTGCTCAGCAAAACATCAAGATAACAGAACATTAAATGCAATGGGTGTAAGCTCAGATTATATTAAGGGAACAATTCGAGTTAGTTTTAGTGAATTTAACACAATTGAAGAAATAAAATATTTTTGTGAAAAACTTAAATATTGCATAAATAAATTAAGGAATATTATTAATAAAAAATGAAAAAAGTTATTTTAATAAGATACGGTGAAATTCATCTAAAAGGTAATAATAGGGGATTTTTTGAAAGGTTATTGCTTAATAACTTAAAAAAAGCATGTGAACCCTTTGATGTTAATATTAAAAAGATTCAAGGAAGATACCTTGTAAGTGATTATAACGAATTTGATGAAATTGAATTAATTGAAGCAATTTCAAGTGTTTTTGGTGTTACAAGTTTAAGTGTTGCCTTTGAAGTTGAAACAAATATTGAACTTATTAAAGATGTTTGTGCTAACATTGACACTGGCTTTGCAAAAACATTTAAAGTTGAAACAAGAAGAGCTGATAAAAAATTTAACATTAATTCAACTGAATTTTCTGCAATTTTAGGTGGAGTTATTTTAAAACACCACAGAATTAAAGTTGATGTTCATAATCCAGATTTGCTTATAAATGTTGATATTCGTGAAAACGGATATACTTATATTTCAGAAAAAAATATTATTGCAGTTGGTGGAATGCCTGTTGGAAGTGCAGGAAAAGGAATGCTTTTATTATCAGGAGGAATAGATAGCCCAGTTGCAGGTTATCAAATGGCAAAAAGGGGCTTACAACTTGATGCAATTCATTTTTTCAGCTTTCCTTATACAAGCGAATTAGCAAAGGAAAAAGTTATAACACTTGCAAAAAAATTAACTAAGTTTACTGGTGAAATTAATCTTTATATGGTTCCTTTTACTGAAATTCAAGAACATATTCATAAATATTGCAGGTCAGAATATATGATAACTTTAATGCGAAGAATTATGATGAGAATTGCAGAAAAAATTGCAACTTCAAATGGATGTGGAGCAATTATTACCGGTGAAAGCTTAGGTCAAGTTGCAAGTCAAACAATGGAAAGTATAACATCAACAAACAAAGTTGTTGAAAATTTGCCAATATTTAGGCCATTGATTGCAATGGATAAAATTGAAATTATGGAAATCTCAAGAAAAATTGATACTTATAACACATCAATTCTTCCTTATGAAGATTGTTGCACTGTTTTTTTACCAAAAAATCCAATTATAAAACCTAAATTAGATAAAGTTTTAATTGAGGAAAATAAGCTTAATGTTGAAGCATTAATTCAAAATGCAATTAATAATATTGAAAAACTTACTTTGTAAATTGAAATATGTTTGACATGAAAAAAAATATAATGTAAAATTAGAATAGGTTGAAAATATAGAATCAATCTATTCTATTTTTATAATAGTTTCAAGAAAGGGAGAATTTAAATATGTTAAATTTAAACATTTTAAGTCTTCTTGCCCTTACTCTTGCAAATTTTATGCCTGCATTATTAACTGGTGTTATTTCACTTTGTTTAGGTGGATTCATCGGAATAATTGTATATAAAAAGGTTGTTGTTGCTAAAACAATTAAAGCAAAAGAAACTGCTGAAAAAATTGTTGAAGATGCAAAAACTGAGGCAAGTGTTTTAAAAAAAGAAGCAATCCTTGATGCAAAGGAACAAGCTTCAAAAATTAAAGACGATGTTGAACAAGAATGTAAGCAAAGAAGGCTGGAAGTTCAAAAAGCTGAAGAGAGGCTTAATTCAAGAGAAGATTTTATTAATAATAAAGAAGAAACTCTTGACAAAAAACAAAACTTGTTAGATGAAGCAAAATTAAACCTTCAAAAACAAGAACAAGAAATTGAACTTTTAAAGCAATCAGTTTTAACTGAAAAGCAAAAAGTTGTTGATGAACTTGAAAAAGTTTCTGGTTTAACTCATGAAGAAGCAAAACAGTTAATCTTAAACGAAATAACTGAAACTGCAAAAAAAGAAGCTGCGGCTTCTGTAAGGCAAATTGAGCAATCTGCAAAAGATGAAGCAGAGAAAAAAGCACGAAACATCATAAGTTTAGCAATTCAAAAGTGTGCAACAGATGTTACAAGTGATGCAACAGTTTCTGCAATAACACTTCCTAACGATGAAATGAAAGGAAGATTAATTGGTAGAGAAGGTAGGAATATTAAAGCAATTGAAGCTGCAACCGGTGTTGATTTAATTGTTGATGATACACCTGATACAGTTATTATTTCTTGTTTCGAACCTGTAAGACGCGAAGTTGCAAGAATTGCAATTGAAAAATTAATGATGGATGGCAGAATTCATCCAACACGAATTGAAGAAATGGTTGAAAAGGTTAAACGCGACCTTGAACAAGAAATGAAACAAGCAGGGGAAGATGCGGTTTTCGATGCTGAAATAAGTGGAATGCATCCAGAACTTATTAAACTTCTTGGCAGACTTAAATACAGAACAAGTTATGGTCAAAATGTTTTAAAACATTCAATGGAAGTTTCTTATATTGCAGGTTTAATGGCTGCTGAAATTGGCGCAAATATTAAAGTTGCAAAAAGGGGAGGGCTTCTTCATGATATTGGTAAGGCAATAGATCATGAAGTGGAAGGAACTCACGTAGAAATTGGCGTTGATATGGCAAGAAGATTTAAAGAAAATGAACAAGTTATTCATTGCATTGAAGCACATCATGGTGACGTTGAATTTAACAGCATTGAGGCTGTTTTAGTTCAAGCCGCTGATGCAATATCAAGTGCAAGGCCAGGCGCAAGACGAGAAAGTCTTGATAATTATATTAAACGACTTGAACGCCTTGAAGGAATTGCAAATTCAGTTAAAGGCGTTGAAAAATCATTTGCTATTCAAGCTGGCCGTGAAATAAGAATAATTGTAAATCCAACTGAGGTTGACGATAATATGACTGTATTTATTGCAAAAGATATTGCAAAGCAGATTGAGTCAGAACTTGAATATCCAGGACAAATAAAAGTTAATGTTATTCGTGAAGTAAGAACAGTTGACTACGCAAAATAAAAAATCAGCAATTTGCTGATTTTTTTATTTTTTATTATTTATAAACAAACTAATTATTAAATATAAAGACACCGCAATCATTAAAACTCCAAGGATAATTGATGAATATTCAATAAAACCATTTATAAATTTTAAACAAAACCCAAGAGCTAAACAAATTATTGCAAGAATTATTCTTAATATTAAATTTGTTAAGTTTAAATTATCTTTTATAATTTTATTTAAAATTATATCAATCACAAAGAATATACCTAGAATTATAAGGAACCAAGGGATAAACAAGAAAATAATGCCTGCCAAATGATTAGATATAAAAACAATTCCAAACGCAATTAAACCTACACTTATTATTCCAGTATAATTAATTATGTTCTTTTGTTTTAATAATGAATTAATAATTAATAAACATCCTGTTAATATAAGAATAATTCCAATAATTACGCTTAAACCTGTTATTCCAATTGCAACAGAACAACAGAATAAAATTCCAATAATAAAAAGAATAACAGAAGGAATTATTGTTCTTAATTGATTGCATAAATTTTGCATTTGCTTGCCACCTCTTTAAAATTAAATTTTTCATTAATATATATTATTTTTTTTAAAAAAATGTGCAAATAAAAAAAGTCTTATTGCTAAGACTTTAAGAAGTGGCAGGGGTGGAAGGAATCGAACCCTCCTCAGGAGTTTTGGAGACTCTTATTCTACCGATGAACTACGCCCCTATAAAACTCTCACATTATACCAATATATTGTGAGATTGTCAACTTTTCTTGTAATTTTTATTTAATTTTATTCGTCCTCGTCATCTAGGCCATATTGTTTATAAAGGTCGTCTAAACTAACTTCGCCACCATCTTCGCGAATTATTTTATCTATTTTAACTTTAACGAAACCTTTTTCGTCTGTGTTAAAATTATC
>JAZUCT010000031.1:0-8470 GCA_045639255.1 Clostridia bacterium | reverse complement strand
CAATTAAAACTCCAATAAATGCATCAAAAAAAGCAACTGAAACATTCCTTAAAAGCAATGTTCCAATAAGTAAGCATCCAAAAATACTGCCTGTTATTATTCTTTTCATAGATTAAACCTTCCCAAATCTTCTTTCTCTTGTTTGATATTCATATATTGCTTGTAATAAGCAATCTTTGTTAAAGTCTGGCCAAAATGTTTTAGTGAAATAAAGCTCTGAATACGCACCTTGCCACAACATAAAATTTGAAATTCTTTGTTCACCACTTGTTCTTATAATTAAGTCAGGATCAGATAATTCAGCAGAATATAAATAAGAAGAAAATTCCGCTTCATTTACAGATTGTTTTCCATCTTTAATTATTTTATTAACGGCATTCAAGATATCAGCTTTTCCACCATAATTGATGCAAATGTTAACAATCATGCCAGAGTTATTTTTAGTTTTTTCTTTTGCTGAAATTATTGCATCTTGAATATCCGAATCCAGTTTAGTTAAATCACCCATAGTTAAAAGTTTAATATTTTCTTTTTCAAACTTTTTAGAATTCAAATTAATAAATTCTTTAAGCATGTTCATTAATGCCAAAACTTCGGCTTGTGGTCGTTTCCAGTTTTCTGTTGAAAACACAAAAAATGAACAAATTTTTATTCCAATTTCTTTTGCTGCTATAATTATTTTGTGAACGGCTTTTATTCCAGCTTTGTGCCCTTCAGATCTTTCTTTATTTCTTTGTTTTGCCCATCTTCCATTTCCATCTATAATGAAGGCAATGTGATTTGGCAAATTTTTATAATCAATATTTAACATATGGCCTTCTTAATTTAAAATTTTAAAATTTGCAGTGATAATTTCAATAAAATCTTTATATTCTTTTATGCGAACAACAGATGTTTTATTGAAATTTGTTACATTTGAATTATTGTCCTTAACAATAATTTTTTTATCATATGTTTTTAAAATTTCCATTACAGAATTAATATCTAAGCCAATTAAATTTTGAAATTTCATTAAATTTCCATAATTTCCTTTTCTTTATCTGAAGTTAATTTATCAAGCTTTGCAATGTAGGAATCAAGAATTTTTTGAATTTCGTTTTCAGCATTCTTCATTTCGTCTTCTGTTATTTTTGAATCTTTTTTAAGTTTTTTACATTCATCAAGAACATCTCGCCTTGCATTTCTGAATGAAACTTTTCTTGATTCGCACATTTTTCCAACTTGTTTAATTAAATCTTTTCTTCTTTCTTCAGTAAGCATAGGTAATATTAATCTTATAACTTTACCATCATCATTTGGATTAACACCTAAATTTGCAACTTCGATTGCTTTTTTTATTGGTTTAATAAGAGTTGTGTCCCAAGGTGAAATAACAATCATTCTTGCTTCTGGAACAGAAATTCCAGCAACTTGGTTAATTGGAGTCATGGTTCCATAATATTCAACAGAAACCTTATCTAACATTTTTGGATTTGCTCTGCCTGCCCTTACTTCTTTAAGTTCATTTGCATAATGTTCAAGTCCGCTTTCAAGGTCTTCTCTGTAAAGTTCAAAATATTCTGTTAACAATTCATTCATAAAAAAATAATCCTTTTAAATTAATCTATCTTTAATAATACATAATTTAGTAAATTTAATCAACCAAATTTAACAAAAAAGCAAGATTTTAATCTTGCTTTAATTTATTATTTTCCTGCTGATTGTTTTGCAACTTCTTCTGCAAAGTTATCTTGGCGTTTTTCAAGGCCTTCACCCATTTCATAACGAACAAATCTTCTTATGGTTATTTTTTCACCAATAGCTAAAACTGCTTCATTAAGCAATTGGGCAATTGTTAAATCTGGATTTTTAACATATTCTTGTTCCATAAGAACAACTTCTTTATAATATTTATTAATTCTTCCAGCAACCATTTTTTCAATAATAGCTTCTGGTTTTCCTTCGTTAAGAGCTTGTGCTCTGAAAATTTCTTTTTCTTTTTCAAGGCTTGCAGAATCAACTTCAGAAATATTTACAAATAAAGGTTTTGCAGCAGCAATGTGCATAGCAATATCTTTAACAAGAGTTAGGAATTTGTCACTTCTTGCAACAAAATCAGTTTCACAGTTTACTTCAACAAGAACACCAATTTTTCCACCTAAGTGAATATAAGATCCAACAGCACCTTCTGCAGCAATTCTATCTGCTTTTTTTGCAGCAGCAGCCATACCTTTTTCTCTTAAATAGTCGATTGCTTTATCCATATCGCCATTACATTCGGTTAAAGCTTTTTTGCAGTCCATCATTCCTGCATTTGTTTTATCTCTTAATTTTTTTACATCTTGAGCAGTGAACATAATTAATAAATTCTTCGTTATTTATTTTCTTCTTTTTTATTTTCTGATTCAAGAACTTGTTCCATTGTTACATTTTCACCAAGAACATCTTCCATTTTAATTTCTTCAGTTGTTGAAACTTCACCGGTTTCGCCTTCCCTAGCTTCAATAACTGCATCAGCAATAGAACCAGCAATTAATTTAATAGCTCTAATTGCATCATCGTTACCAGGAATAACATAATCAATGTTATCAGGGCTGCAGTTTGTATCAACAAGACCAATAACTGGAATATTAAGTGCAGCAGCTTCTTTAACAGCAATGTGTTCTTTTGAAGGATCTACAACAAACATAACACCTGGAAGAGATGTCATATCTTTAATTCCAAGAAGATTTTTTTCAAGTTTATCGCGTTCTGCTTTAAGTTTTATAACTTCTTTTTTAGGTAGAAGTTCAAATTCACCTGATTTTTCCATTGCATTAAGGCTGTTCATTCTTTCAATTCTTGAACGAATTGTTTTAAAGTTTGTTAATGTTCCACCTAACCATCTTGAGTTAACATAGAACATTCCGCATCTTTCTGCTTCTTCCCTAACAGCATCAACGCCTTGTTTTTTTGTGCAAACGAAAAGAATTGTTTTGCCTTCTTCAACAGCTTTCTTTGCAAAATAATATGCTTTTTCTGCAAGAACTACAGTTTTTTCAAGGTTGATAATGTGAATATCATTTCTATCTGCAAAAATATACTCCTTCATTTTAGGATTCCATTTTCTAGTTTGGTGACCAAAGTGAACACCAGCTTCTAGAAGTTGTTTCATAGTAATAACTGACATTTTTTAAATTCTCCTTTTTGTTTTTAGTCCTCCCCAAAGTTTTAAAACTCCATAAACAACCACTTAACTGGCAACAGTTTATAAATTTTCTTTGAGTGCGTATTTTTATGAACAATGAATAATAACATAGCAAAAAAAAATTGTCAATTATTTTTATAAAAAAAGGCACAAAAAGTGCCAATTTTAAACATCTAAACTTTTATTAACAATTTTGTTGTTTAATCTTTCAATAAACTCGTTAAGTGTGATGCCTGAAAGTTCTTTGTTTCCACGCATTCTTACAGTTATTTTGTTTTCTTCTTTTTCTTTATCTCCAACAACAATCATATAAGGAATTTTCTTTGATGCTGATTCACGAATTTTATATCCAATTTTTTCGTTTCTAACATCAAGTTTAACTCTGAAACCAAGTTTAAATAATTTTTCATAAATTTCTTTTGCATAATCGGCTGTTGATTCTGCAATATTTAGAACTGAAACTTGAATTGGTGTTAGCCATACTGGGAATGCACCAGCAAAATTTTCAGTTATAATTCCAAAAAATCTTTCAATTGAACCAAAAACAACTCTGTGAATCATAATTGGTTCTTTTTTTGTGCCATCTGCATCTATATATTCAAGTTCAAACCTTTTTGGAAGTTGCATATCGAGTTGAATTGTTCCGCATTGCCAAGTTCTGCCAATTGCATCTTTAACATGAATATCAATTTTAGGTCCATAAAAAGCACCATCGCCTTCATTAACAACATAATCTCGGCCCATTTTTTTTAATGCATTTGCAAGTGCAGTTTCTGCCCTTTGCCAATCAGCAACATCACCTATGTGATCTTCTGGCATTGTTGAAAGTTCAAAGTGATAATCAGTTAAACCAAAAGTTGCATAAGCTTCATCAACAAGTTTAACAACATTTGCAACTTCATCTTCAATTTGGTTTGGTGTCATGAATATGTGTGCATCATCTTGAGTAAAACATCTTACCCTAAATAATCCATGCAAAGTTCCACTTGCTTCATGCCTATGAACTTTGCCAAGTTCACCAACTCTAAGTGGTAAATCTCTGTATGAACGCAATTTTTCTTTATAATATAACATTCCGCCTGGGCAATTCATTGGTTTAACAGCAAAATCTTCTTCTTCAACTTTAAAAGTATACATATTTTGCCTATAATGTGACCAATGTCCAGAAGTTTCCCATAAAGTTTTGTTCATTGCCAAAGGAGTTATAATTTCTTCATAACCAGCGTTTCTATGAATTTGTCTCCAATAAGAGATTAATTCATTCATTATTGTTACGCCGTTTGCCATAAAGAAAGGCATTCCTTTTGCATAATCAGAAATAAAGAATAAATCAAGCTCTTGACCAAGTTTTCTGTGATCGCGCTTTTGTGCTTCTTCCATTAATTTAACATAATCAAACAGTTCCTTTTTGGTTGGGAATCCAAGAATATACACTCTTTTAAGCATTTTGTTCTTAGAATCACCTTTCCAATATGCACCATTTACTTTATCAACTTTGAAACCCCAATTTGCAAGTTTTGAAGTTTTTTCAATATGTGGACCCCTACATAAATCGTAGAAATCGTTTCCTGTGAAATAAACCGAAAGCTGTTCATTGTCAGCAATATCATTTATATGTTCAAGTTTGAAAGGTTCATCTTTAAAAAGTTCAAGTGCTTCTTGTTTTGAAACTTCTTTTCTTTCAAAAACTTCTGCTTTATTAATTATTGCGGTCATTGCCTTTTCAATTTTTTTGAAATCTTCTTCTGTTATGTTTTCTTCAAGTTCAATATCATAATAACAGCCATTATTAATGGCAGGACCAAATGCAAGCTTAACATTTGGATAAAGTTGTTTTAATGCTTTTGCAAGCACATGAGCAAGACTATGCCTTGCAATTTGAATTTGTTCATTTTCCATATTTAAATCTCCTTTATTTAACAAAAAATCCCTATCTCGCAAGAAATAAGGACGAAATTATTTTATTCCGCGGTTCCACCTTAATTGCAGATTTTCTGCCACTTTAAATTGAAGTTTAAAGCAGTGAAAAGGTGGTTTCATTATTTAAGGTTATGCGCACATCTCAGCCACATGCACTCTCTGTGATAACTTGTTTAAATAACTACTTGTCTTTTATAAACCCACTTTAAAATCAAATTTAATATAATTATAGAAACTTTAAAAAAGTTTGTCAACTATTTAATGCTTGAAAGAGGTTTTATTTTAACTTTATCTTGAAAAATATCTATAATTGAAGTAAATGCAGGACAATCAACAACATTATTGCAATATATGTTTATAATATCAGGTGAAAAACCAATAAGCTCTGTTAGAATGATAATATTATCACTGTTTTTAATTAAACAATTTTTAAAACCTTTATCAAAAATAACAATTTCATCATTTTTAATAACAACATTAACTTCTGCCCATTTTGTATCAATGGTGTTAACCAAAAATTTAAGTAATTCATTGTAAGTTCCTGAACAGAAAAGATAAAATGAATTATTTAAAATAAGTGAAACAATTTCATCCCATTTATTTAATAAATCTTTAAGTGAAAACCTTATAAAACTTTCAAGAACCAACTCTTTGCCTATTTCAAGTTCACTTGTTATAAATAAAGTGTCAAATTTGTTATCAAACATGCTTAAAACTTTAATAAGTGCATTCTTTTTTATATCACTTAGTTCAACATATTTAAGCTTATTTTCAAAATATTTAACTTTATAATTAAGTATAATATATTTTACAATTTCAGTTTTAATTAAATTTCTAGCTTTTTTTTGTGAATATGCAAATAATAAATTATTATTATGTTTTGTAATTACGCCTCTATAATTTTTAAGATCTTTGCTTAAAGAATTATAAAATTTATCACAAAGTTTTTCATTATTCAGTTGCAAGCAAAACTCCCACATAAAAACTCCTTAATGAACATAAGTAGTGTATGCAATTGTTAAGATCTTACAACTTTTATATTATGGTTAATTTTAACAATCTTTGTTATTTTTTGGCTGTATTATGCTTTCTTCCCAAAAAAGATAGCCTTCGATATCCATTAAAGATGTTATTGTTTTAGCCACATTTGCTAAACCGAATTCACCTGGTTTTAGCTCAAAATTTTTGTTTGTGAAAATATTCAAAGGAACTTTATTTGTTGTATGAGATGTTTTAGAAATCCATTTTCCATTACTTAATGTTGCCATTTCTTCGCTGTTTCCATGATCAGCAAGAACAATTAATTGATATCCAAGTTTAGTTGCAACACTAATTATTTCTTCAACACAACTTTTAACAACTTTAAGCGCTTTGCAAGTTATTAAAAAATCACCAGTATGCCCAATCATATCTCCATTGGCAAAGTTACAACGCAAAAAATCATATTTTTCACTTTTTATGGCGTTAATTAACAGATTTTTTATTTCAACCGCCATCATTTCTGGTTGTTGTTTAAATGGAATATCTTGGGAAGGAACTTCAATAAATGTTTGAAGTTTATCGTTAAACTTATTAACATGATTTCCATTAAAATATTTTGTTATGTGTCCAAATTTTTGTGTTTCGCTTATTGAGAAAGTATATTTATTATTTTTAATCAATAACTCTTCCAATGTATTTTCTATAACCGGAGGTTCTAACAGAAAATTTAATGGTATTTCATTGTCTGCATCATATTCAAGCATTCCTGCGTAAATTATATTAGGGGTTTTATTAATGCCATATTTTTTGCTTTTACCACAAAAAATCTCTGAAAACTCAACAGCCCTGTCTGCTCTGAAATTAAACAAAAGCATGCTGTCACCATCTTCTACTTTTCCTATTGGTTGTTTATCGCTTACAATTACAAAAGGCTTAATATCTTGATCAACAATATTTTTATTTTGTGTTCTTGCAAATTCGATTGCTTCATAAGCAGAATTAAACTGATTAGCCTTGCCTTGAACAATTGTTTTATATCCAGTTTTAACCATTTCTAAATCAGCATTATATCTATCCATAAGCATTTGCATTCTTCCGCCACCACTGGCAATAAGATAATTCGATTCACCAATATCTTTAATATAATTCTGTATTTCAGTAACATATTTTAATGCGCTTTGAGGTTCAACATCTCTTCCATCAAGTAAAATATGAATTCTAACTTTTTTAATTTTTCTGTTATGCAATTCATTAAGCAAAAGTTTTAAATGATCTATGTTAGAATGAACACCGCCATCACTTAATAAACCAACCAGATGAAATGTTGAAATATTATTAATAACATTATCGCAAAGCATATTCCAAGTGTTAGATTTAAAAATTGAACCGTTCTTAAAATTATGGTTAACAAGAGCACTTCCTTGCTTATAAATTCTGCCTGCACCAAGTGTGTTATGCCCAACTTCACTGTTGCCCATATCATCACTGCTTAGCCCAACCCATTCACCACTGGCATTAATTAAAGTGTTAATGTTTCCATTAAAATATAATTGTTCTTGCTCAACAGCATTAAACTCTTTATTTTCAGAGTAACCCACACCATCCATAACAATTAATATAACTTTGTTTTCATTATTATTCATACACTTATTATAACAAAGCAAAACAATTTTTCAAACAAAAAAAGGCATTTCTGCCTTTATTCGTAAGTAAACATTAAATTATTATTTTCAACATCTATAAGAATTATATGTTTTCCTTTTGTTTCACCGTTTAAATAATCTTCAGTAATTTTATCTTCAATGTTTGATGTTATAAATCTTCTTAATGGCCTTGCACCATATTCAATGTTTGAGCCATTATTAACTATATGCTTCAAAGCATCAGCACTTATTTTTGCATTTAAACCCATATTTTGAAGTTTAACATTAAGATTTTTAATCATGTTAGTTGCAATTCTTGCCAAATCATCAGTTGTTAATGAGTTAAAAATAATAATGTTATCAATTCTGTTTAAGAATTCTGGTTTAAATTTGCGTTTTAATGCATTCATTAAAACTTCATTATTCTTTTTACTTTCAATGTTGAAATTATCATTAAATCCCAAAACAGCACGATTATTTTTAAGTTCGCTTACACCACAATTTGATGTGAAAATTATAATTGTGTTTTTAAAACTTACAACTTTACCTTTGCTATCAGTTAATCTGCCATCTTCCAAAATTTGCAAAAGCACATTAAAAACATCTGGGTGTGCTTTTTCAATTTCATCGAACAGAACAATTGAATAAGGTTTTTTTCGAACTTGTTCAGTTAATAAACCAGCTTCTTCGTAGCCCACATATCCAGCAGGTGCACCAATAAGTTTTGCAACACTGTGTGGTTCCATATATTCACTCATAT
>JAZUCT010000030.1:0-6148 GCA_045639255.1 Clostridia bacterium | reverse complement strand
TAATTCTTATTTTTGCTTTTCTTTTAAAATATGTTAGTTTAAGTGATAACACAATTAAAATTGTTAATCAGGTTATAAAAATTGTTAGTGTGCTTTATGGCATTATTGTTTTAAGAAAGAAAGATAAGAATTCGCTTTTCTTTAAAGGAATTTTACTTGGCATTGTTTATGGGTTGCTTTCTTACCTTATTTTCAGCATAATCAGCGGTTCATTTGCTGTTAACATAACAACTTTAAACGATGTTGTGTTTAATGGTGTTGTGGGTGCAATTGTTGGTTTACTGTTAAGTTTCTTTACAAACAAAAAAACTGCATAAGCAGTTTTTTATTTTGATTTCTTTTTTGATTTTTTGGTTTCTGATTTTGGTTCTTCTTTCACTTCTTCAACTGCATCTAGGTTATCAGTTAATTTTTCTTCAACAGGTTTAACTTCAGTGCTTTCAACTGCAACTTGATTTTCAACAACGCCTGTTTTTGAATAGATTGCATTAATATCAATTTCAAAAGCACCATTATAACCCAATTTATCACAAGCAATAACAGCAGTTTTTACACCATCAACTTCGCCAAATGCAACAATTTTTCCGCAAAGACCACTGTAAGTTTTAACATCGTCGCCCACTTTTAAGCCGTCGATAAGTGACATTGCTTGATCTTTAAATTTTTTGTTTCTTATATAACTTACAACAATCATAACAACTAAGATGATTACAAGTGCAATCATTAAACCATAACTATCAATAAAAGAACCTTCAAGTAATAAATTCATAAATAAATCTCCTTTACAAAATAATATTATCATATTTTTTAAAATTAGCAAAACAATTAAATGAAATTAATCAATAATTTCGCCATAATCTTTGTTTTTTGCATAAAATTCTTTTCTAAAATCCAAAAGTCGATTTTCCCTTATTGCTTGTTTAATTTGATCCATAAGATTAATTAAATATCTTAAATTATGCAAACTTAACATTCTTGCACCTAAAATTTCGTTTGTTACCATTAAGTGCCTTAGGTATGCCCTTGTAAAATTTTTACAACAATAACAATCACATTCGTTATCAAGTGGTGAAAAATCTTCTTTATATTTTGCGTTTTTAATAACAACTTTTCCATGTGAAGTGAATGCAGTTCCATTTCTTGCAATTCGTGTTGGAAGAACACAATCGAACATATCAACACCCCTTAAAACACCTTCAATAAGGCAATCAGGGCTGCCTACACCCATTAAATAGTGCGGAACATTATCTGGTAGATGTGGTTTAAGAACATCAAGCATTTCATACATATCTTTTTTTGGTTCTCCAACAGATAACCCACCAATTGCCACGCCATGTTTAACATAAGGTAAAGTTCTTTTTAAACTATCCAACCTTAAATCTGCCCAAAAAGCACCTTGAATTATTGGAAAAAGTGCTTGTTTTTCGTTTTTATGAAAATCATAACATCTTTTAAGCCAATTTTCTGTTATTAAAAGATTTTCTTTTGCTTTTTCATAGGTAACGCCATATGGCGAACAAACATCGAATGCCATTATTATGTCGGCACCAATTGCATTTTCAATTTCAATGCATTTTTCAGGCGTCATGAAATGCTTTTCACCATTAAGATGCGAGCGAAATTCAACACCTTCGTTTGTTATTTTATTTAATTTTGAAAGCGAAAAAACCTGAAAACCACCGCTGTCTGTTAGCATTGGTTTGTTAAAATTCATAAATTTATGAACACCACCCGCTTTTTTAATAAGTTCATGACCAGGGCGAAGATATAAATGATATGTGTTTGCTAAAATTATTTGTGAACCAATTTCATATAGTTCATCTGGGCTTAAACTTTTAACTGTTGCTTGTGTGCCAACAGGCATGAAAACTGGTGTTTCAATAACACCATGTGGAGTTTTAAACTCGCCTATTCTTGCGCCACTTTGTGAACATACATGTTTTGTTTTAAAACTGAAATTTTCCATAATTAATATATTAATAAAACATAATAAAAAAGTCAAATATTTATTTAAAACATTAAATTTAAAATGGGTCTTTACAAATTTAATTAAATTTGTTATTATATTTGCACGAGGGTTTTAATATGGAAACAAAAACAGGCAAAGAAATTATTAAATATGAAAAAAATAAAAACAAAAAAGTTTTTAAATTTTTTAACTTTTCATCAGAAACGAAAAGATTTTTAAGTGAACTTTTGGCTTTTTCTTTAATTTTTATTTTTATTGAAGCAATTGCAAGCATTGCACTTGGATATGTTATGTCGGTTCAATATATTTTTATGTTTGCAATAACACTTGCTTTTATATTCTTTACGATTAATATTATAAAAAATTGGAAAGGTAGATTTACAATTTACACCATTCTTTCAATATATATTTTTGCTATGTCAGTTTTAAATTGTGTTTACATAAATTTTAAACACGATGGTGTTAGCACTTCAATGATTACCGAAGTTAAAATGGGAATGGAATTTTTTAAATCAAATGCATCTTCAAGTTATTCACCTGCAAATGTTTTTGGTTCGTTTGGTTTTGTTGCAATAATTATTATGTTTATTGCTTTAATGTTTTTATTGTTTGCAGTTTGTTTTAGGAATAACAGACAAAAAACAATGCTTTATCCCCGCTTATTAATTGGTTTTGTTGCAAGTTATTTTATTGCTTTGCCAGTGTATGCAACTTTTTATAAGCCTTTTTCACATATGCCATATGAAAAATTTTATTCTGCTCAAACAATTGGTCAATTAAATTATTTAGTTCAAGATATTAACTGCTTGCTTTACAGAGAAGTTGTTGAAAAAAACACTGTGATGTATGTTGAACCATCAAATCCGAAAACAAATGAAACATATTCTCTTACTGGAAGCATGCAAGGAAAAAATGTTATTCAAATAATGCTTGAAGAAGAAGATTATTTCTTTATTAACGAAAAATACACACCAAACTTATATAAACTTATGTATGAAGATGGCGTTAATTTTTCAAATTTCTATTCTGCATATTCATATTTATCAACATATGATGCAGAATTTAAAGGTTTAACTTCTGCAATGGGTTACACTTGCAACAACTATTACCTTGCTTATCCAAAAAATTCATATAGAAATGCCATTCCAAATGTTCTTGCTAACCATGGTTACACAACAATTGGAATGCATAACTATCGCAGTTCTTTCTTTGAAAGAGATAAATTATGGGCAAACATGGGATTCCAACAAACCTACTTTATTGAACAAATGGATTTTTATAAAGAATTATACCCTGAATATACAGACTGGTATGATTCATTCCCAAATGTTGATTTCCCACTTGATAGCTTAATGTTCAAAGAAATGGCAAACTATTATGCCCCTACCGATTTAGAAAATCCGTTCTATTCATTCATTCTTACAATTTGTTCGCATCAAGCTTATAACGATCATAGGTCAACATTGCAAGAATATTATGATATTATTGCACAAGACCCTATGTATGATAATTATCCAGATACTTATATAACAGACTTAGTGACAATTATGGATACAGACAAAGGCATTGGCTATATGCTTGAACATTTAACTGTTAACAATATGCTTGATGACACATTAATTGTTATTTACACTGACCACCATTCATATAATAATGAAGAAGATTTTGCTGGTTACCGTGATTTCAGTGAAAATCCTTATGGAATTTTTAAAGTTCCATGTGTGATTTATAACCCAGCATTAACACCAAAAAATGATAGCACACTAAGCAGTCAGTATGATATTGTTCCAACTATTTTTGATTTGCTTGGCATTAAATATAAAACAGACTATTATTATGGTCAAAGTTTGTTTGCCGACACCCGTGATGACCGCCCTATTATATTTGGCGCTTATAAATGGATGAATTCAAAAATGTATGCAATTGATTTCGATTATGTTCTTCTTGACGAAAGTTTTCCATTGCCAGAAGATAGTTATAAAGATACATCTGAATTTGTTTGGAATACAATTCAAAAATATAACTACTTTATTTACAGTGATTATTTCGCAAACGAAAATATTAAAACATATGTAAAATAAAAAATGCACCTTTTGGTGCATTTTTTATTTGTTTTCAGGTTTCATTTGTGGGAATAAAATTATATCACGAATTGTTGGTTGATTAAATAACATCATCATAAGCCTATCAATTCCCATACCTAAGCCAGAGATTGGTGGCATGCCATGTTCCATTGCAAGAATAAATGCTTCATCAAGATCCATTGCTTCTTCATCACCATCTGCTTTTGCAAGTGCTTGTTCTTCAAGTTTCTTTCTTTGAATAACTGGATCAACAAGTTCGGAATATGCTTTGCACAATTCTTCGCCATTAACAAGAACTTGGAACATATCAATAAGACGATTATCTTTATCGTTCACCCTTGCAAGCGGAACAATGCTTGATGGATAATTAAACAGAATTGTTGGTTGAACAATTTCTGGACGAATTTTACGCTTATATGCCAAATCAATTAAACCGCCAACTGTTTTAACTGGTGCAATTTCATCTGCTTTGAACATTTCAGTTGCAAGCATTTTTTCTTTAAATTCGTTAACATCTGTTACATCAAGAACATTAAATCCAAGAACATTATTAACTGCATCGGTATAGTTAATTCTTTTAAATTCGCCAGAGAAATCAAGCACTTTGCCATCTAGTTCAAGTTGCAAACTTCCTTTAACTTCAAGCAATAAATTTTGAAGGAAGTTTGTGAAAAATTTTATGTTATCTTCAAAGTTCCAATAACTTGCATACCATTCAACTTGTGTGAATTCTTGCAAATGACTTGCATCCATTCCTTCATTTCTGAAACATTTTGCAATTTCAAAAACCCTATCGAACCCACCAGCAATAATTTGTTTTAAATATACTTCTGGTGCAATTCGTAAGTTACATTGCATATCTAGTGCATTGTGATGAGTTAAAAATGGTTTTGCACTTGCACCACAAACTGCTGTTTGAAGAATTGGTGTTTCAACTTCAATAAATCCATTTTGTGAAAGATATTTTCTTATGAAATTCATAAGTTTAAATCTGCCTAAGAAAACTTCCCTTGTTTCTGCGTTTGTAACAAGATCAAGGTAGCGTTGCCTATACTTTGCTTCAACATCAGTTAATCCGTGCCATTTTTCTGGAAGCGGATTAAGTGCTTTTGAAAGAAGTTTAAATGAATAACATTTAACAGTTATTTCACCGGTTTGAGTTGCATAAATTTCGCCATCAACCCCAATGAAATCTGCAAGATCCACCATTTGTTTAAAGAATTTATATTGTTCTTCGCCAAGGTCATTAAAACTCATTGAAATTTGAATTTTTCCTTCAACATCTTCAATATGAGCAAACAAAAATTTACCCATTATTCGGCGTGAAGTCATTCTTCCACAAATTTTAACTTTTGAACCTATTTCAAGATTTCTTGCTTCGCAAATTTTATGAGTTCGTTCAAACTTTTCAGCATAAGGATTTATGCCTTGGGCTTTAAGTTCTTCAATTTTTGCCCTTCTTATATCTGTTTCTTTTGATAATAGTTGTTTGTTTTGATTATTTTCCATTGTGAAATTCCTTTAATTAAACTAACACAAATATAACAATATATTAAAAAAAAGTCAACCTTAACAAACAATTACTTAAATTTCAACGCATAAACTTTAATATAGTTTTTTATTTTTTTAACATAATTTTTTGTTTCGTTATATGGAATTAATTTAAGAGTTACTCCATCATTACTGTATTCATTATTTCTTAACCATTCACGAACAACTGTTTCACCAGCATTATATGCACACAAAACACATTCTAGATTGCTGAATTTATTATTAAGATAGTTTAAATAAAAACAACCAATTTCAATATTTAATTCTTCGTTAAATAATAAATCATTATTAAAATCAGTTTCATAAATTTGAGAATAAACCCATTTGGCAGTTGAAGGAATTATTTGCATTAATCCCATGGCACCTTTGTTTGAAATTGCATTTTTGTTAAATCCACTTTCTGCACAAATTAGACTTGCAACAATTTCAGGTTTAATATTATATTTTTTTGAATTGTTAATTATTTGATTTTTATAATTTAATGGAAATATTATTTTATTAATAACAATAAAGCCCATTATAAATAAAAAAATAAACATGATTA
>JAZUCT010000029.1:0-12856 GCA_045639255.1 Clostridia bacterium | reverse complement strand
ATGAACTTACAACAAATAAAGCAAAACTTTGCAAATTTAATTGAATTTAACCAAGAAAGCGAAAGCAGGTGGAATGTTATTGCACCTTTTTTCAGGGTTGACGGCAGTATGCTTGATTTATATCTTTTAAAAAGGAACAATAAATTTTATTTAAGTGATGATGGTTACTGCCTAACAAATCTTAACTGCCTTGTTGATGTTGAAAGCAAGGATTGTGTTGAAATAAGAAAAGAACTTTGCACTTTATTTGAAGTTAAAGAACATAAAGATGGCACTTTTGAAAAAGAAGTGAACCAAGAAGATTTTTATGTTTGCCTTTCACAATTTGCTGCATTTTGTTCGCACATTGAAAATTTGGTTATATTTTTTAATTAAAAAACTCTGCAATCGCAGAGTTTTTTTGTTATTTAGTTGTTAAATTATTTATTTTCGTTTGCAAGGTTAACCCAATAATCATATTGTTCTTGAGTTATTTCTTGATTTGCAAGTTTTTGGTCTAAGTGGCTTACAAATGCAGAGTTTGCAGATTCAACTTGTTGTTTATAAGCATTAACTAAGTTTGCTTTTAAGTTTTCATATTGTGCTTTTGCGTTTGCAATTGCTTGTTCTTTTGCATCAAGATATGCTTGAACTGCTGAATCAAATTGAGTTTTTAAAGTGTTAATTACTGTTTTATATCCATCAATTGCTTGTTGAGCAAGTTCACGCAAAGATTCAATTGTTAAATTTTCAAGTTCTGCTTGTTTTGCTTCAAGCAAATCATATTGTTCGTTAAGTTGTGAACGAAGATTTTCAATTTGAGCAAGAAGTGCGTTTTCTGCATCGCTAAATGCTTCTTTTATATCTTCAATTTGGCTGTAAACAAGGCCTTTAAGTTCGTTTTGTTTGTTTTTAATAATTTCAAGAAGTTGTTTATCTGTTTTTGCTTCAAGTTCTTCTTGCGAATATTCTGGGGCAAGAACAAGTGCTTTTGCAACAAGTGCAGTTTTTCTTGCTTCGGCTTTTAAAGCTTCGGCATCAACTGTTACTGTAACACCAAGTGAAGCACAAACTTCTTCAACTTTTGCTTTTGCAATGTTTTTAAGTTTTTCAACATCGGCATCAACTGCGCCGGCAACATCGATTGAAACTTCATCACCATTTAATGACAAGTGACCACTTATTGCACTTTTTTCAATAACAACTTTTAAAGCTGATTCAACACTCATTCCAGCGAAATTTACATCAGCATAAATTATGCCTGCATCTTCGTTTTCATAAACAACATTCACAACTTTGTTTTGGCCATTAACCACAAAACTTAGTTCAGGATTAACTGACACATCCATTGTTTTAAGATTGCCGTTTCCGCAAGCAGATAAAGAAAGCATGCAAGGAATAATTAGGCAAAGAGATAAAACAATGCTTAATAATTTCTTTTTCATAAACTTTTCCTCCTTATTTATGTAACAACATTTTATCATATGATTTTTTTAAATTCAAACAATATTTCTGAAATTTTTAAAAATTTGTTAAGATATTTTTTATTTATTGCTGTGATTTGCAGTTTTTTAGGAAACATATTTTAAATTAAACTTAGCACAAATGCTTTAATTTTTTCAGCGGTATCTTGCACAAACATGGCATCTTCGCCCTCCACCATAACCCTTATTTTTGGTTCTGTTCCGCTTGCCCTTACAACAATTCTGCCACTTTCACACATTTCTTGCTGAATTTGTTCGCAAAACTCGCTTAGTTTTGGGTGATTTGCAACCCTTTCTTTTGCATTTTCAGGAATGGTGATATTAAATTTAACTTGCGGATATTTTGTTATTTTGCTTGCAAGTTTATCAAGCGTTGTGTTTTCGGTTGCTTCAAGCATTGCAATGTTAATTGCACTTAAAACTGCATCTGCCGAGTTAAGTTGATTTTGAAACACTGTGTGCCCAGATTGTTCGCCACCCAATGAATAGTTGTGTTCAGAAAGGCATTTAATAACATTTTTATCGCCAACATCGGTTCGAACAAGTTTTATGTTGTTTTTGTTAAGTTCTTTTTCAAGCCCAAAATTATTCATTATTGTGCCAACAACAGTGTTTCCAAACAACATATTGTTCTTTTTAAGGTTTATTGCAAGCAAATAAATTAAATCATCGCCATCAAAAATATTTCCATTTTTATCGCTTACAATAAGCCTGTCGGCATCGCCATCAAGGCTGAAACCAAGATCGCATTGATGAGTTTTAACATAGTTAGAAAGCACTTCTGGGCAAGTTGCACCACAATTTAAGTTAATGTTTTCGCCATTTCCACAATTGAAACATTCAACCGTTGCACCCAATTTTGAAAAAACGCTGTTTATAAAATAACTGCCTGCACCATTGGCACAATCAACCACATAATGTTTGCCTTCCAGCCTGCACTGAGCACACGAAAACAAAAAATCCACATAATCGTTTTTTAAATTGGGCAAAAAAATAACTTTTCCAATTTCTTTTGTGTTATGTGAATTTTCATCACGGTTAAGCAACTTTTCAATTTCTTTTTCTTCTGAATCGCTAAGTTTAAAACCTTTATTATCGAAAATTTTTATTCCATTATATTCTGGCGGATTATGGCTGGAAGTGATTTCAATGCCAAGGTCGAAACCATATTTTTGAGTTAAATAACTTACACCTGCACTTGTTAAAATTCCAACCTTAACAACATCAACTCCGCTGGAACACAACCCACTTGTTAATGCATTTTCAAGCATATCACCGCTTACGCGGGTATCTTTACCAATAAGCACTTTTGCTTTTTTCTTGTTCATAAATTTGCTAAGGCATTTTCCAAGTTTTGTTGTAAGTTCAACTGTTAAAAACTGATTTGCAATCCCCCTTATTCCATCTGTGCCAAAATACTTTTTTTCCATATATAACATACTCCTTATTTTTTTGTTTCTGTTATATATTTATGCGCACTGGTGCTTGCAATGGCACCATCACTGCAAGCGGTTACCACTTGCCTTAACATTTTTTGCCTTATATCACCACAGGCAAAAACACCTTTAACTGATGTGCACATGTTTTCATCTGTTAATATATAGCCAAATTTATCGGTTTCAACCATATTTTTTATGGTGTTTACTTCTGGGTCACGCCCCACTGCAACAAATAATGCACTTACATTAAGTGTTTCTTTTTTGTGTGTTTCAACATTTTCAATTTCAATGCCTTCAAGCACATTTGAACCGTTAAATTTAACTGTTTTATATGGTGTGTGAAGTTCAATTTTGCCACTTTCAATAAGTTTTTGAACTTGTTCAAGCAAATCATTGTTTGCTTTAAAAGTGTTACGATAGTGAATTAAATGAATTTTGCTTGCAAGTGAAGAAAGATAAATTGCATCTTCAAAAGCAGAATTTCCACCGCCAACAACCGCCATTTCCTTATCTTTATAAAGCGAACCATCGCAAGTTGCGCAATAACCAACACCTCGGCTTATGAACTTTTCTTCGCCACTTACACCTAAATTTCTTGCCTTTGCACCCATTGCCAAAATTATTGTTCTTGCTTGAATTGTGTTTTTGTTTGTTTCAATTTCTTTAATTTCAGCATTTATGTTTTTAAAAGCAATAACTTCTTCATATTTAAGTTCAACACCGCAAGCTTTTGCTTGATCCATCATTTGCATTGCCAAAGTTGTTCCATCGATGTTTGTGAATGATGGATAGTTTTTAACTTCATGCGAAATTGTTATTTGCCCACCAAACATATATTTTTCCAAAATAACGGTGCTGTGCCCTGCAAGTGCTGAATATATTCCAGCTGTTAAGCCAGCAGGACCACCACCAATTATTGCAACATCATAAATCATAAATAAAAAATTCTCCTTAAAATATTTTAACACAATGTTAAACTTTTACCAAAATGAATTGTGTGATTTTTTGGGATATGTTAAACTTATTATATGAAAACCTTAAATTTGAAAGAAAATAACACAAGCGTTGAACAAGCATTATTTTTTATGGAACAAGAAATTGAACTTTGCAAGTTGGAAGGCGTTCCTATGCTTAAAATAATAACTGGTTATGGTTCACATGGCCGTGGCGGGTTAATTAAAAAAGCCTGCGAAAGCAGACTTTATTGGCTTAAAAAACAAAACAAAATAACTGATTTTATTGTGGGTGACCTTTGGAATATGCATTATAAAAAAGCACTTGAATATAAAATGAAACACCCCAGCATTGAAGATGAAGATTTTAACATTCCAAATGGTGGAATAACAATTATTATTATTTAAGTTTGCATTTGCAAACTTTTTTTACGCTACGCTGGATTCTCGGCACTTTCAGTGCCAAGAATGACATGGGAGATAGTGTTAAAACAATATGTTGTAGTTCATGCAAAAACACAATTAACAACGCTGTTCATAAGATTGTTTATTTGTGTGTTGGCAATGCTGTAAAAAATAACTTTACCAACTCGCCTGAACTTCACAATTGCATTTGCCCTTAACATTTTAAGTTGATGCGAAACTGTTGTTTGATTTATGTTAAGTATGTTGGAAATATCGTTAACACAGCATTCGCCCATTGAAAGCAGACTTAAAATTCTTATTCTTGTAAGGTCGCTGAAAAGTGAAAAAAAGTCGGCCATTTGTTGCATATCTTCCTTTTTTGGCATATAAGAATTTATATCGTTTAGTTGATTAGATGTGAAATTTATGATTTTTGCGTTTTCCATGGTTACATTTTCTCCAATTTTTTAATACATAATAAGTGTATAAAACAATTGAAAATTTGTCTAACAACTAATTTGTAGATAATCATAAGAAAAGAAAATATAAGTTTGTTTTTTGGAGGTTTTATGAATTTATCACAAGAAATTTTATTGGTTTTGTTGTTTTCGTTGTTTGCTGGCGGCGATGGTGATAATGCACCAAACTCGAACTTTTTGTTATTGCTTGTGCTTTTGTTAAGTTTATTTAACAACAACGATAACAGTTGTGGTTGCAACAATAACAGATGTGGTTGTGGTTGCAACAACAATTGTGGCTGTAACAATAACTGTGGCTGTGGTTGCCCAAACAACACTTTAACAACCACATCAACTGGCACAACTTTGCTTATTTAAGGCAACAAAAAAAAGAACAAAATTTTGTTCTTTTTTTAAATTTCTGCATTTGCAAGTTTATTTCGTTGGTCGGCCATAATAAGTTCTTGAATTAAGGTATCAAGATCGCCTTCCATAACATCTGTTAAGTTATATGCAGTATAGTTAATTCTGTGATCACTTATTCTGCCTTGTGGGAAGTTATAGGTTCTTATTCTTTCACTTCTGTCGCCAGTTCCAACTTGAATTTTTCGGTTTTGAGCATATTCTTTATCAATTTTTTCTTGTTCCATTGCATAAAGTTTTGATTTTAGGGTTTTCATTGCTTTATCTTTGTTTTTTAACTGACTGCGTTCATCTTGGCAAGTTACAACAAGACCTGATGGCAAGTGAGTTATGCGAATTGCAGATTCGGTTTTGTTAACATTTTGTCCACCTGCTCCGCCTGACCTATAAGTATCAATTTTCAAATCAGAATCGTTAATTTCAATGTCCACATCTTCCATTTCAGGCAACACTGCAACTGTTATTGTTGAAGTGTGAACCCTGCCCTGACTTTCTGTTTCGGGAACTCGTTGAACCCTGTGAACACCACTTTCGAATTTAAGTTTTGCATATGCGCCTTTGCCTTTAATTAAAAACTCTGCACCTTTGCAACCACCTGCTTCGGTTTCTGAAAAATCCATTATTTCCACTTTCCAATTGTTTCTGTCGGCATACTTTTGATACATGCGCATAATTTCAAGTGCAAACAAACTTGCTTCATCTCCACCAGCGCCACCACGAATTTCAATTATAACATTCTTTTCATCGTTTTCATCTTTTGGCAAAAGCATTATTTTAACTTCTTCGTTAAGTGCTTTTTGGCGTTGTTCATTTTCAAACAATTCTTCTTTATAAAACAAACGCATTTCAACATCTTCTTCTGCTTCAATTAATGCTGTAATATCGCTGTGTTCGGTTGTTAGTTTAAGCATTTCATCGTAAGCATTTGCTAACGGTTCACAATTATTATATTCCTTAATAAGTTTTGTGTAAGTTTTGCTGTCGGCAATAACTTCTGGCTTAACAACTTCGGCACCAAGTTCAACATATTTATCTTTTATTGCTTTTAATTTGTTTAACATAATTTTCCTATAACCACTCTTTCAATATTATTATAATCTTTAACTATTTTAACATTTTTGAACTTGTTTTTCAACAGTTCTTTAACATCTTGTGCTTGGTTTACGCCTACTTCAAAGCATAACCAACCATTTTTATTTAAAAATTTTGAAGAATCTTCAATTATTTGCCTATAAAATTTTAAACCATCATCACTTCCATCAAGTGCCAAATGTGGTTCATAATTTTTAACAACATCATCTAACTTTTCAATTTCACTTGATGGAATATATGGCGGATTTGAAACAATGATATCAAATTTTTGTTTAATGTTTTTAAATAAGTTTGATTTAACAAATTTAACTTTTGCTTTGTGTTTTTTTGCATTCTTTTTTGCAACTTTTAATGCTTTTAAAGAAATATCGGCACAAGTTGTGTTAACTTTTGATTCAAGGTTTAATGTTATGCCAATAATGCCTGACCCACAACACATATCAAGGCAAGAAGATAAATTGTTTTCGCAAATAAGTTTATATGCTTGATTAACCAAAAATTCAGTGTCGAACCTTGGAATTAAAACACCACTTTTAACGAAAAAATTTCGTGAAAAGAAATATGCATTTTTAACCACATATTGAATTGGTTTGCCTTGTTTTAATTGTTTGAAAACTTTGTTTATTTTTTTAACTTCTTTTGGTGAATATTTTTTAAGCCTTGCTTGTGTTTGTGTGATATCAAAAATATATGATAAGTTAACAACAATATCATATGTGTTCAAATATTCATACATTTTGCAAATTTCATTAAAATTCATATCTTCTTCCAATAAAAAAGGTGTTAAATTTAACACCTTTATTAAAAATTAAATTCCAAATTTTTTCTTGAATAGGTCCACCCTTCCGCTTGCATCAACGATTTTTTGTTTGCCTGTGTAGAACGGATGACATTTGTTGCAAAGTTCAACTTTAACAACATCGCCATTAGCAGTGGATTTAGATTCAAAACTGTTACCGCATGCACATTGAATTGTTACATTATGGTAATTAGGATGTATATCTTTTTTCATTGTTTTCACCTCACCGAATTTTTCTTTCAATAAATCTAAAATATTATATATAAACTTAATGAAAATGTCAAGTGATATATATTATTTCTTTTTTTGTTTATTAAATTTTAAGAAATATAATAATGCACCTGCCACTGAAATTGCAACAGAAACTCCAAATGTTATCCAAACTGTTGCAAGGTTAATTTGCCTTGATGCAAATAATCCAAATCCTTTAAATGCAAGAAAAACACTAACCAATGCCATTCCAGCACCAAAATACATGGCAAGTTGCGATAAAGCAGTATAAAGTTCTTCGTGATTATTTTTAACCATAACAACTTGTGTTACTTCTTGTGTTTCGCCTTTAAAATTTGAACCACAATATGGGCAAAAGTTCATATCATCATTACATTCTTTTCCACATTTTAAACATTTCATATTTAGTATTCTCCTAGTTCTTTTTCTTTTGATTTATTTTTTATGTTTGATGTTTCTTTATTAAGCAAATTTTGAACAAGATTTGAATTTTCTTCTTTTGTTAAAAGCCCTTGAACCAAATCCAAATTTTTTTGTTTCCTTAAATTTTCTTCATTATCAATTAAATGCTGAATTGATTCTTCATTTTCTTTTTTCAACAGATTTTCAATAATGTTAACATTTTCTTTAAGTTCCGCATTGTTTTTTTGGTTCTTTTCGCCAGATTTTTCGGAAATATCAATTTCACTAAACAAATAATCCTTTGCATTCTTTTTGCCAATATTTGAACTGTGTATTTCGGTTATTTGTTCCTTGTTTTCTTCTTTATGTTGTTGTTCAGTTTCTTTTGTTAAAGGTGTTTCAAAATTAACTTCTTCTGAATTTGCTGAAAGTTCTGTTTGTTCATTTTTAGAATTGTGTTTATCTGAAATAACTTTTTCAGTTTTATTGGCTTTATTCTTTTTTGGTTCTTCAAAAACATTTTTTATACTTTCAGTTGTTGAAAAAGCATAAATTGGTGTTTCTTGATTTTCCTTTGAACTGTTTTCTTTTGGTGTGTTTTCTTGCTTTTCAACAGTTAAATTTGAAGATTTTTTGCTGTTTGAAGAAACAATTTGTTCTGGCTTATCGATATAAGTTGGAGCAAGTTTATCTTCTTTAACATTTTCTGATTTGTTTGAAACTGGTTTTGCTTCCTTGCTTTCTTTAATGTTTTCCTTTTTGTTTTCTTGCCTGTTTTCTTTTTTTGCAGATTGTGTTTTTTCAGATTTTTGTTTGCTTTCAATCTTTTTATCTGCTTTTTGTTCTTTCTTATTGTTTTCAGGTATCACTGAGCCAACAAATGCTTTAAATAAGTTGAATTTTTCTTTTTTATGCTCGTGGTTATTTTCAACTTCTTTAACCATTGGTTGTTCTGCATGAGTTTGACGATATTTTGCATTAACTGCTTCGTCTGTTACAAAACTTTTTACACCTTGTTTGCTTGCAACAACATTTTTGTTAACAAGTGCTTGTTGTGTTTTTATTGCAATTTTGCCAGATTCTGTTTTTTGTAAGTTTACAAGATTTTGATTTGCAAACTTTTCAGAGTTTTCAACTTTTTCGGCATATTGCACACCAACTTCTTTAATTTGTGGCATAACTGGTTCAAGTTTTTCTTTGTGCACTTCAACAACTGCATCTAAAAGTTCATTAAGTGCTTTATAATTCTTTTGTGTTGCAATTATAGGGTTTTTGTTTAACCTTTCTTCAAAACTTTTAAGTGCAACTTCGCCAATTTTTCCGCTTTTTTTCAAAATTTCAATTTTTTTAACATATGCAAACTTATTTGCTTCAAGAATTTTAGATTGGCATAAGTGGTTAAGTGCAACAACATATTTGCGCCTTAAACTTACATGCCCCCTTGCAAATTTATCCAATTCTTCTTGTTGAAAATCGTTAGCATCGTAAATATTAAAGGCATGGAACATTTTTTCATAATATTGTTCACCATCGATATCAACAAATTGTGCAATTGGTGTGGTTAAAGTGTTAACAATGCAACCTTCTGCTTTAACAACACTTTCCATAACTTCAAGTGTTGAAATTTTTATTTTTGAATTGTTTTCGTCAGAAATGGTTTTTACCATAAATTTTTCTTGTTCAGCAAATTCGGTTACAACAATAGATTCACAAAAAATTATATCGTGAAATGTGTTAATAACATTCTTTGGCATTTTTATAAGTTCATCGATTATTGTTTCATCGATTATATATTCACCTTTTGAATTGAAATCGCCAAGCATAAAGTTTGAAATTATTTCAGTTCTTTGGGTTGCTTTATAATATTGAATTTCTTTAAAATCATTAAGAAATCCGGCTTCACAATCTTTTCGAATGTATTGTTCCATAAACACCTCGGTTATCTTTTAGGTATTATAACATAAAGCAAATAAATAAGTCTATAATTAATAAAAAATTTATTTTTTATAACAAAAAAAAGCACAGGGCGTTTGTGCTTTTTTTATATGTGTTTTTTAAAAACTATTTAATAATTTTAGAAACAACACCTGAACCAACTGTTCTTCCGCCTTCACGGATAGCGAATCTTAAACCTTCTTCGATTGCAATTGGAGTGATTAGGGTGATATCCATAGTTACGTTATCACCAGGCATAACCATTTCTACGCCATCTTGAAGTTTGATTGTTCCAGTAACGTCTGTTGTTCTGAAATAGAATTGAGGTCTGTAACCATTGAAGAATGGAGTATGACGACCACCTTCTTCTTTTTTAAGAACGTAAACTTGTGAAGTGAATTCTGTGTGAGGTGTGATTGAACCTGGTTTAGATAGAACTTGACCACGTTCGATATCTTTTCTGTCTACACCACGTAGAAGAAGACCAACGTTATCACCAGCTTGAGCTTGGTCAAGAAGTTTTCTGAACATTTCAACACCAGTTACAACAACTGAACGTTTTTCTCCCATACCAACGATTTCAACAGTGTCACCAACTTTAACAACACCACGTTCTACTCTACCAGTAGCAACTGTTCCACGACCAGTGATTGTGAAAACATCTTCAACTGGCATTAGGAATGGATGATCTACATCACGTTTTGGTTCTGGAATGAATGAATCAACTGCGTCCATAAGTTCTCTGATGCAGTTACCAGCAGCAGCTGAAGCATCGCCAGCTTGAGCAGCTTGAAGAGCCATTAAAGCTGAACCTTTAATAACTGGAGTATCGTCGCCAGGGAAACCATATTCGTTAAGAAGTTCACGGATTTCCATTTCAACAAGTTCAAGCATTTCTTCATCATCAACTTGATCGCATTTGTTTAGGAATACAACGATTGATGGAACACCAACTTGACGAGCAAGAAGGATGTGTTCTTTTGTTTGAGGCATTGCACCGTCTGTTGCAGCAACAACAAGGATTGCACCGTCCATTTGAGCAGCACCAGTGATCATGTTTTTAACATAGTCAGCGTGTCCTGGGCAGTCAACGTGTGCATAGTGACGAGTTGCAGTTTCGTATTCAACGTGTGCAGTGTTAATTGTGATACCACGTGCTTTTTCTTCTGGAGCAGCATCGATTTGATCGTATGCTTTTGCTTGAGCGTTACCAGCAAGTGCTAGAGTTGAAGTGATAGCAGCGGTTAGAGTTGTTTTACCATGGTCAACGTGGCCGATTGTGCCAATGTTAACGTGAGGTTTAGTTCTTTCAAATTTAGCTTTAGCCATTTTAATAATATCTCCTTGAATTTTTATATTTTTATTTTAACATTTTTTATGCCGTTTAGCAAGCAAATAAGCATTGTTTTTTATTATTTCTTTGCTCTTTCGCCCATAACTTTTTCGGCAATACTTCTTGGAACTTCTGTATATTTAAGAGGTTCCATAGTGAATGTTCCACGGCCTTGGGTTGCACTTCTTAGATCAGTTGCATAACCAAACATTTCTGAAAGTGGAACTTCTGCTTCAATAACTTGAACACCATATCTTGATTCAGTTCCTAGAAGCATACCACGGCGTGAAGTGATTCCACCCATAACTCCGCCAAGATAATCGTCTGGGGTTTCAACATGAACTTTCATGATTGGTTCAAGAAGGCATGCATCGCCTTGTTTCATAGCATCTTTAAATGCCATTGATGCAGCAATTTTGAACGCCATTTCACTTGAATCGACTTCATGATATGAACCGAACACAAGTGTTGCGCGGAAGTCAACAGTTTCGTAGCCAGCAAGAACACCTGATTTTCTTGCTTCTTCAATTCCGTTGTTAATTGGTTGAATATATTCTTTTGGAATAACACCACCAACAATTTTATCAACGAATTCATAGCCTGAACCTGGTTCAAGAGGTTCAAATTCAATAACTACATCACCATATTGACCTTTACCACCTGATTGACGAATATATTTACCTTGAACTTTAACTGGGCGTTTAAGTGTTTCACGGTAAGAAACTTGTGGTTTACCAACATTAGCTTCAACTTTGAATTCGCGTTTTAAACGGTCAACAATAATTTCAAGGTGAAGTTCACCCATACCAGCAATAATTGTTTGGCCAGTTTCTTGGTTAGTGTAAGTTTTGAAAGTTGGATCTTCTTCAGCAAGCTTAATTAAAGCAAGCACCATTTTTTCTTGCATTTGTTTAGTTGTAGGTTCAATTGCAACTTCAATAACTGGTTCAGGGAAAACCATTTTTTCAAGAATAATTGGGTGTGCTGGATCACAAAGTGTGTCACCAGTTGTGGTGTTTTTTAAACCAACGATTGCAGCAATATCACCTGCGCAAACATCGTCGATATCTTTTCTTTCGTTAGCGTGCATTTGAAGAATTCTTGCAACGCGTTCTTTTTGATCTTTTGTTGAGTTAAGAACATAACTTCCTGATGTAAGTGTTCCTGAATATACACGGAAGAAAGCCAATCTTCCAACAAATGGGTCGGTTGCAATTTTGAATGCAAGGCCAGCAAATGGTTCAGAGTCGGAAGTTTTTCTTTCAGCAGGAACTTCGTTTCCATCTTTATCAATTTCAATACCTTTAACTGCATCGATATCAACCGGACTTGGAAGATAATCAACAATTGCATCAAGAAGGAATTGAACACCTTTGTTTTTGAACGATGAGCCACAGCAAACTGGGTTCATTTTAAGTTCAAGGGTTGCTTTTCTTATGCCAGCACGAAGTTCTTCAACAGTAAGTTCTTCGCCAGCAAAATATTTTTCAAGCAATGCATCGTCAGTTTCAGCAACTGCTTCAACTAACATATTGTGATATTCTTCTGCTTTTGCTTTATATTCAGCAGGAATTTCAGTTTTTTCAAAATCTTTTCCTAGATCGTCTTTATAAATTTCAGCTTTCATTTCAACAAGGTCGATAATACCTGTGAAGTTATCTGCTGAACCGATAGGAATTTGAATTGCAACAGGATTTGCTTTTAATCTTTCTTTCATGCTTTTTAAAACATTAAAGAAATCAGCGCCATCTCTGTCCATTTTATTAACATAGGCAATTCTTGGAACTTTGTTTTCGTTCGCTTGACGCCAAACTGTTTCTGATTGTGGTTGAACTGCACCACGCGCACAGAACACAGCAACGGCACCATCAAGAACCCTTAGTGAACGTGAAACTTCAACTGTGAAGTCAACGTGACCTGGGG
>JAZUCT010000028.1:0-13134 GCA_045639255.1 Clostridia bacterium | reverse complement strand
CGTTAAGTGACGGCAATTCCATTCTCATACCGCCAGATCACTAAGCCCTACTTTCGTACCTGCTCCACTTGTATGTGTTGCAGTTAAGCTCCCTTATGCCTTTACACTCTGAAAAACGATTTCCAACCGTTTTGAGGGAACCTTTGGGCGCCTCCGTTACTCTTTAGGAGGCGACCGCCCCAGTCAAACTGCCCACCTAGCACTGTCCTGAAGCCGGATAACGGCATTCAGTTAGAACCTCCAAATTGAAAGAGTGGTATCCCAAGGTTGACTCCACAGGAACTAGCGTCCCTGCTTCTTAGTCTCCCACCTATCCTGTACATTCAATTTAGAAATTCAATACCAAGCTACAGTAAAGCTCTATGGGGTCTTTCCGTCCAGTCGCGGGTAAAACACGTATCTTCACGTATACTCCAATTTCGCCGGGTCCATTGTTGAGACAGCTCCCAAATCGTTACGCCATTCATGCGGGTCAGAACTTACCTGACAAGGAATTTCGCTACCTTAGGACCGTTATAGTTACGGCCGCCGTTCACTGGGGCTTGATTTCAATGCTTTGCCTTGCGGCTAACATATCCACTTGACCTTCCAGCACCGGGCAGGCGTCAGCTCCTATACTTCATCTTTCGATTTCGCAGAAACCTGTGTTTTTGTTAAACAGTCGCTTGGGACTCTTCACTGCGACCTACTTACGTAGGCACCACTTCTCCCGAAGTTACGTGGTCATTTTGCCGAGTTCCTTAACAATGGTTATCCCGTCCGTCTTATGATTCTCTCATCGTCCACCTGTGTCGGTTTGCGGTACAGGCACCTTACAATTACTTAGCAGTTTTTCTCGTCAGCGTGGATTCATATACTTCATTACTAGATTTCACTCCCCATCATCACTCATCCTTTACAATAACCGTACTTCACTAATTATTGGACTAATGATTTGGCCACAACTTTCCATCTTTGTGGATATACTATCCTCCTGCGTCACTGCATCGCTCTTTATCATTGCACGGTGGTACAGGAATATCTACCTGTTATCCATCACCTACGACTTTCGTCCTCGGCTTAGGCCCTGACTTACCCTGGGAGGACAACCCTTCCCCAGGAAACCTTGGACATTCGACGGTGAAGTTTCTCACTTCACTCTCGCTACTCATGCCGGCATTCTCTCTTGTATGCAGTCCACCACCCCTTACGATATGGCTTCTGCCCACATACATTGCTCCTCTACCGCTTGCAATTGCTTGCAAACCCTAAACTTCGGTAATATGTTTTAGCCCCGGTAATCTTCGGCGCATCATCACTCGACCAGTGAGCTATTACGCACTCTTTAAATGAGTGGCTGCTTCTAAGCCAACATCCTGGTTGTTTTAGCAATAACACATCCTTTACCACTTAACATACATTTTGGGACCTTAGTTGTAGATCTGGGCTGTTTCCCTTTCGACTACGGGACTTATCTCTCGCAGTCTGACTCCCTGATATCAATTTATGGGTATCCGGAGTTTGATAATCTTCGGTAGGCGGTGAAGCCCCCTAGGATATTCAGTGCTCTACCCCCCACAATCTTTAATACAGAGGCTAGCCCTAAAGCTATTTCGAGGAGAACCAGCTATCACCAAACTCGATTGGAATTTCTCCCCTATCCTCAAGTCATCTCCGACTTTTTCAACAGGCGTGAGTTCGGTCCTCCACAAAGTTTTACCTTTGCTTCAACCTGCTCATGGATAGATCGTCTGGTTTCGGGTCTATGTCACATAACTAAGTCGCCCTGTTAAGACTCGCTTTCGCTTCGGCTCCATAACTTAATTACTTAACCTTGCTACATAACATAACTCGCCGGCCCGTTCTACAAAAAGTACGAGATCACACACTTGACAACACGAATGTTGCCGTTGTGCTCTCTCCGCTTGTAAGCATACGGTTTCAGGTTCTCTTTCACTCCCCTCCCGGGGTTCTTTTCACCTTTCCCTCACGGTACTATACTCTATCGGTCACTTGGTCGTATTTAGCCTTATGAGATGGTCCTCATATCTTCATGCAGAATTCCACGTGTTCCACATTACTCTGGATACTGCTATGCTTCAAATTTCTTTCGCTTACGAGACTATTACTCTATATTGTCCACCTTTCCAGGTATGTTCAGCTAGAAATCATCTTGCAATGTTGCAGTCCTTACCCCACTAATATTGCTATTAATGGTTTGGGCTCTTACCCGTTCGCTCGCCACTACTTAGGTAATCGTTAGTTTACTTTCTTTTCCTCCTGTTACTAAGATGTTTCAATTCACAGGGTTCCCCTCATATCACTATGTATTCGTGAATATGATAATTGGATATTACTCCAACTGTGTTCCCACATTCAGAAATCTACGGATCAATGTTTATATGCAACTCCCCGTAGCTTATCGCAGCTTATCACGTCTTTCATCGGCGCCAAGTGCCAAGGCATCCACCATACGCTCTTTATAGCTTGATCGTATACGCGTCTAATAATCCTTAGCTTAATGCTAATGTTTGATTCATTGTTAATTAATACTCAACGAAATTTTATTTGTGAAAATAAATGTTTTACGTTAATTTTAATATCTGATTCTTTCCTGATATTTAAATATCAATAATTTATGCAGTTGTTAAAGTTCTTAAACTAACATCAGTTAGTGTGTTCAGCCCGTTTGCCGAGTGAACAATGCTAGTATACCCCTTCCGCATTTTTAAGTCAACACTTTTTTTTGACTTTTTTTGCTATTTTTTAGCACACACGGTAAGGTGGTTGACCAAAAAAACATTTTTTCAAAAAAAATTTAAATTTTTTATTAAAAAAGTTAATTGTTTTATGCCAATTTTAAGTTTTTCAAGCAAATTTAAAAAATTTTAGCAACAAAAACAACTATTGGTTTTTGCTTGTTTTAACTATTCTTATACGCGTGCGTGCGTATACGTTTACATATTAAATTATTAATTTAAAAAAATGGTGCTTGATAATCTGCACAGATTATGCTAGAATTATACAAAGGAAAAATTATGGAAAACAAAAAGATTATTAAACAAAACAAAAACATTAAACCAGCATATCACGGTTTAAGTTCTGCATATTTGAACTTGGTTAAAGATTATTTTACCAATAACCAAGAATTAACAAATGAAGAATTGATTGTTTTTTTATCGCAATTAAGAAATTTCGATTACAGAACAAATTTTGATAAGATGTTTTCGTTCGAAATTGAAAATGGAAATTATTCTGGCTATTTCACTTACGACCCAACACAATTAAGCTGTCAGCAAATTTCAGTTAATCCTTATAACAACACTTTTAATTTGCAACTAAGAAAAGCATTGGTGTTCACTTCGTTTTTGCACGAACAAGCACATGAATTGCAATTTGATAAAAACCTTTATTATGCTTTTAACGAAAACGAAATTGAAGATGACCTTGATAAAGCAACTTTTTTAAGCATGTTTTGCCGAGATTCCCTTGGCCTTGACCACGATTTTCTTACGCACGAAATTCTTGCTGAAATGCAATCCTGTGAAACATTTTTTTACCTGTTAAAAGAAAAAGTTATTCCGCTTGAAAAAGATTATGTTATGCTTTTATGCAGATGTTTTGTTAATTTATATAAAAACATAAACCTTTTGCATATGGATAACATTTTTTCAACAATACCCGTTGCAGATAGTTCAGTTCTTATTGAAAAATACAAGAAAAATTTTAAATCAATAACCTTAGATTATCATTGTTTTGGCATTCTTAATGATGATATGGCAACAGTTAAAGTTGATAAGGTTAATTTGGATAATTTGCAAAAAGCACTTGATGAAAAATTTAAAGAATTTTATGAAATGTTTGATGAACTTTTTGAGTTGTTTATATATAAATATTATGTTCCAACATATAAATTTTGCGAGTTTGCAAAAATAAACAAAATTTCAAGTTTAATTTCTAAGTGGCACAAAACACCAAACAAAATTTTGCTTGCTGATGCAATAATAACCGACCACTTATATATTTCAAACAATAAACCAAACAGAAAGTATGAATATATTTTGGAAGATCAGTTTGAATTGTTGAACTATGGTGTTATTAAAGAAATTGAAGAAGAAAATGAAAGATAGAAGAATTTAAAAAACACTGCAAGGCGGTGTTTTTAATAAAAAAAAGAACACCAATTTGTGTTCCTTTTTTTGTTAATTTTTTATTAGTTTGCTTTATATGCTGTTCTAACGCTTGGACCCATTGTGCAAGAAAGGTTAAGTGATTTAATATATTGACCTTTTGCTGCTGCTGGTTTAGCTTTAACAATAGCACTCATAACTGCATTGAAGTTTGTTAACAAATCTTCTGCTTTGAATGAAACTTTGCCAAGAATAACATGAATGATGTTTGTTTTATCAAGCCTATATTCAACTTTACCTGCTTTAACATCTGCAATTGCTTTAACAATATCCATTGTAACAGTTCCGCTTTTTGGGTTTGGCATTAAACCTTTTGGGCCAAGAACTTTTGCAACCCTACCAACAACACCCATCATGTCAGGTGTGGTGATGCAAACATCGAAATCAAGCCAACCGCCTTGAATTTTAGCAATAAGTTCTTCACCGCCAGCAACATCGGCACCGTTTGCAAGAGCAAGTTCTTGTTTATCAGGTTTAGCAATAACAAGCACTTTAACTTTTTTACCAGTTCCTGCTGGAAGAACAACAGTTCCCCTTACTTGTTGGTTAGCATCACGGCCATCAACACCAAGTTTAACATGAAGTTCAACAGTTTCATCAAATTTTGCCTTAGAAGTTTTTTGAACAAGTTCAATTGCTTCGCTTGCTTCATAAACTTTTGATTTGTCAATAAGTTTTAAACTTTCAGCATAATTTTTACTATGTTTCATTTCCATTTTCCTCCTGTGGTTTTAGCGAGTATGATTTAGGTTAGATGACATACTCTCCCATCTTTTAATTGTTAGCCTTCAACAACAACGCCCATACTTCTTGCTGTGCCTGCAACCATGCTGATTGCTGCTTCAAGACTTGCTGCGTTAAGGTCGGCCATTTTTGTTTTTGCAATTTCTTCAACTTGTGCTTTTGTGATTTTAGCAACTTTATCTTTGTTAGGTTTTGCTGAACCAGATTGAATTCCGCAAGCCTTTTTAATAAGAACAGCTGCTGGTGGAGTTTTTAAAACAAAGCTGTAAGAACGATCTTGATAAATTGTGATAACAACTGGAATAACAAGACCAGCTTGTGCTTTTGTTTTTTCGTTAAACTCTTTAACGAAAGCGCCAAGGTTAATTCCGTGAGGGCCAAGAGTTGAACCAACTGGTGGGCCTGCGGTTGCCTTGCCTGCGTCTAGTTGAAGTTTTACAATAGCATTAATTTTCTTTGCCATAATAATTCCTCCCGCCTTTATAACTTAAAGGCAATGTGGTTTTAATGAATTGCATAGAAAGATTTACAATTCTCCCACTTAATATATTTTAAAGGGTTACCCCATTAAAACCGAATTTAATTTTTTAACGAGAATTTTAACTCGGATTATAAATTAAAGTTTTTTAACTTGTGCAAAATCAAGTTCAACTTGGTTTTCACGGTTAAACAAAACAAGTTTAATTGTGCAAGTGCGTTTTTCTTCATCAACACTTTCAATTGGGCCACTCATGCCAGCAAATGAACCAGTAAGCACTTCGATTGTGTCGCCCACTTTAAGTTCTTGATTTGCAAAAGCAGTTGTTTCAAGGCCAAGCCTTGCAACTTCTTCATCAGAGATTGCAATTGCCCTTGCGTTTGGTCCAACAAAAGCAATAATTGAAGGTGTGCGTGTAACATCGTGCCACAAATCATCGCCATAAATCATTTTAACAAGAATATAGCCAGGCATTTTTTTAACCATTTTTGAAACTTTTTTGCCATCTTTTTCAGTGATTTCTTCTTCCATAGGAATAACAATTTCAAAAATTCGATTTTGCAAATAAGGATTTTTTCTTATAACAGTTTCAAGGTTTTGTTTTGCAACATTTTCGTGCCCAGTAACAGTTTGAAGCACATACCATTTAATATCGTTTTTTCTATCTTCCATAAAATATGCAAATTAAATTTGCCTAACCCCCTACATAGTTTTTGTAAGCAATTTATAAAGAAGGCTCATAAGCCAATCTATGCCAAACAAAACAACGAAAAAGAACACAACAACCGCCAAAACAACACCTGTTTTTGCAAGAACTGTGCCAAATGAAGGCCAAGTAACCCTTTTAAGTTCGCCAAACATTTCTTTAACCTTGTTGGTTTTTGGTTTTTGATCTTTTTTCTTTTTCTTATCTTTATTCTTATCAGATTTGTTGTTATTTTTATCTATGATATAAGATTTTTCACCTTTAACTTCTGGCTTTGTTTCAACATTTTCAGTTTCAACTTGTTTGCCATCAACTTCCATAACAACTTCAACATCTTTATTTTTTTTAGACATTTTTATGCTCCCCTACAATCACTATTTTGCTTCTTTGTGAATTGTGTGTTTTTTGCAAAACTTACAATACTTACTGAATTCAACTCTGTCTGGATTATTTTTTTTATTTTTTTCTGTGTTGTAGTTTCTTTGTTTGCATTCTGTGCATGCTAGTGTGATATCAGTTCTCATTACTGCAAACCTCCCCAATAAAAAATTAACACTAAAACTTTTAGCGCTTGTATATAATAACATAAGCCAAATTTAAAGTCAACACAAAAACGCAAAATAAATAAAAAGACTGCAGATTTAAAAAACCCACAGTCTTTAAATTAATTGCAATTTAATTGCTATTTTCTTAGCATATCAACAAGTTTGAATGCCAAAGAAACACCGTTTGCTGCACCACAGAAAACATAAGGAAGTGAATATAAGCAAAGCTCTAAAATTTCTTTAAGGTTAAATCCACCGAAAACGATTAAACGATCAACCAAATTCATAAGTGCAAGAACAACCATAAGTCCGTTAAGAACCATTGCAACAATTGAGTATGCTTTTGGAACTTCTTTACCTTTTGCAAGTCTGCATGCTGCAATTGTTTCCATAACAAACACTGCAAGGTTAATTGCAAATAGAGCAATGAACACAATGTAAATTAATGGTTCCCTTGAACTAACACCTTCAAGAGCTACAAAGAACCAGTAGAATGAAATTGGAATTAGCAAGAAGCTGCCAACTGCTGCAATAAGTGCTGCTGCAAAACTTTTGTTTTGTTTCATAAACTATCTCCTTTTTTAAAATCTGTTATATTATAACATTATTTTACAAATCATGTCAAAAAAAATTGTTAAATAAAACAAAAATTATCTATAATTTAACAGATTTCCTTATTATTTATATGAAATAAGCACAAAAAATGAAAAAAATAAGAAAACTTACGCTTCGCTGGATTCTCTCTGTGGCACAAGTGCCTTGCAAGAATGACAATAATACTATACCACCTATGTCATTCTTGCGAACATGTGTTAACATGTGATGCGAGAATCTAGCGATAGCGTTAAATAAACAAAAAAACAGCCGATTGGCTGTTTGTTTTTATTTAATTCTTGCACCACAATTTGGGCATTTAGATTTTCCTTCTGGAACTTCACTGCAACAATAAACACAATAGTTTGCTTGACTTGAAGATTGCATTGTGGTTTCGGTTTTGTTTGAAGTTTCAGAATTTAAGCTTTGATTGTTGTTTGTTAAAGTTTCAGCAAAAGAGTTTTTGTTTTTTAAATTTTTAACTTCTTTAACAATCATTGAAATAAACAATATTGCACTTCCGCCCGCAACAACAAAGCAAAGAATTTGTGGAGACAACATTGAATTTTTTATTGAAACATAATAACCATCATCGTTCAAAGTGGTGTTTTCATAATCCATGTTAATGGTGTCGGTGGTTTCGGTTATTATGTAACTATCGGCAGCAAGTTGAATTGTTGTTACATTCGGAATTATGTTTGAAACATCGCTTTGAGAATAAATTGCATAAGTTTCGCCATGATATTTTTGACCACCAGCAGATTGGAATGAATAAGAAAGATACCATTTATTATTATATTCACTTAAAAATTTGCCAGTAACTGTGCCAGTGATTATATATTGTGTGGTTGGGCTGTTGTTTTGTTTTGCAAAATCAATCATGTTTTGATAATATTCATAATCGGCTTTAACTTTGTTAAGTGCTTGTTGCCTTTGCGCACCAATCATAAAACCACCAAATGCCCACATTCCACTGAATAAAATTAAGAACATAACAAGAAAAGCAATTGATGCTTTTGGGCCTGCTGGCCTGCCATTTATATAAAGTCTGCCATGGTGAAAATGGTGATGTGAACTATGGCTTGAACCCCCACCTCCACCGAAACTTGACCTTGAAGAACTGCTTCCGCCACTGCTGTGACTTCCACCGCTTGTGCTGTGTGAACCTGATGGCATAAAAAATCTCCTTTAATTATAAGTTAAATATCATTATATAATATATTAATATAATAATATATAATTTAAGCATTGTCAAACAAAACAAAAAACAGCCGATTGGCTGTTTTTATTTGTTTGCACCGCAACAGTTTTTATATTTTTTGCCCGAGCCACAAGGGCATGGTGCATTGCGGTTTGGATTGTTATCTTTAATTGCAGATTTTTTAACACCTTCGTTAACAATAATTGGTTTTGGTGTGGTGCGTTGAATTTGTTCAACATTAATTTCAATTTTTGCCATATAAAGAGTTTTAACAACTTCGCTTCTGATGTTTGAAATCATTTCGTCAAACATTTCAAACGCTTCTTTTTTATAGGCAACAATTGGGTCTTGGCCACCAAATCCCCTTGTTGCAATTTCAGTTTTTAAAATATGCATTGTGTCAATGTGGTTTGTCCAGAAAAAGTCAACAACCTTTAAAAGAATAATGCGTTCAACAAATTCAAAAGGCAAACCTTTTTCTTTTGCATCTTGTTTCTTTTGGTTATATTCGCCAATTAAGTGATTAAAAATATAATCGGCAACATCTTTAACTTCCTTATCGTCCACCACTTCTTCGGTTATAAGATTTGTGCCTTTTGGCAACAATTTTTCTTCCAAAGCATTGTTAATTGGTTCAAGTTTCCAATCGAAGAAAGGTTTATCTTCATCTAAATATTCATAAGCAAAGAAATTTGCTTGTTCACGGAACATATCTTCAATATCACTTGTTACACTTTGGTTATCAAGAACTTTGTTTCGTTCTGCATAAATAAGTTCCCTTTGTTTGTTAAGCACATCATCGAACAAAATAACATTCTTACGCATGCCAAAGTTATTGGTTTCAATTTTGCGTTGTGCGTTTTCAATTGCAGTTGTAACCATTTTTAAACTGAATTCTTCATCGTCCTTAATTCCGCACATATTGGCAATGTTAAACAATCTGTCGCCACCAAAAATGCGAATTAAATCGTCTTGCAATGAAATATAGAACACGCTTGAACCAACATCGCCCTGACGGCCTGACCTACCACGCAACTGGTTATCAATTCGGCGTGATTCGTGCCTTTCAGTGCCAATAACCCTTAAACCGCCCGCTTCAATAACTTTTTGTTTTTCTTCGTCGGTTTTAACTTTGAAATCCTTATAAAGTTTGTTATATTGTTCCCTTATTTTAATAAGTTCTTCTTCTGTTGGTGGAATATAAGCGGTTGCTTTTAAAATGTCGGCTTCTTCAAAACCAAGTTCCCTTAATCTGCGTTTTGCCAAGAATTCTGGGTTACCGCCCAGCAAGATATCTGTTCCACGGCCAGCCATGTTTGTTGAAATGGTTACGGCTTTATATCTGCCCGCTTGTGCAACAATTTCACTTTCTTGTGCGTGATTTTTTGCGTTAAGAACATAGTGTGGAATGCGTTGTGCTTTAAGTGCTTTTGAAAGTTCTTCACTTTTTTCAACACTTACAGTGCCAACAAGCACTGGTTGACCTTTTTCATAGCAATTTTTAATATCGTTAATAACGGCTTGAACTTTGCCTGAAACAGATTTATAAATTCTATCGTTTTCATCTTTTCTTTGAACAGGAAGATTTGTTGGAATGCAAACAACATCAAGGTTATAAATTTTGTTAAATTCAATTTCTTCGGTTTTTGCAGTTCCTGTCATACCCGATAGTTTTTTATAAAGCCTGAAATAGTTTTGGAAAGTGATGGTTGCCATTGTTTTGTTTTCGTTTTTAATTTCAACGCCTTCTTTTGCTTCAATGGCTTGGTGCAAACCTTCTGAATAGCGTCTGCCCTGCATAACACGGCCAGTGAATTCATCAACAATTAAAATTTCGTTGTTTTGAACAATATAATCACGGTCCAACTTCATAACAATGTTTGCACGCAATGCGTTGTTAATGAAATGGTTAAGTTCAAGGTTTGAAATATCACTTAAATCTTCAATTTTAAAATATTTTTCGGCTTTTTCAGTTCCGCTTTCGGTAAGTGAAACACGCTTCTTTTCTTCATCAAAATCATAGTCTTCTGGTTTTAATGTTTTAAAGAATGCTTGTGCTGAAACATAGTTATCGGCAGGTTTAAAGCCTTGGCCAGAAATAATAAGTGGTGTTCTTGCTTCGTCAATTAAAATGCTGTCCACTTCATCCACAATTGCAAAAACTTGGCCCCTTTGAACCCTTTGATTTTTATCGCCCACCATGTTATCACGCAAATAATCGAAACCAAGTTCGTTATTTGTGGTGTAGGTTATATCTGCTTCATATGCTTTCTTTTTGGCTTGCGAACTCATTCCGCTTAGGTTAATGCCCACACTTAACCCCAAAAAGCCATAAAGTTTTGCCATTTGTTCGGCTTGTGTTTTTGAAAGGAATTCGTTAACAGTTACAACATGCACACCCTTGCCACTTAGTGCTGCTAAGTAACATGGCAAAGTTGCAACCAAAGTTTTTCCTTCACCAGTTTTCATTTCAGCAATACGGCCTTGGAATAAGCAAATGCCACCCATAAGTTGCACATCGAAATGGCGCATGTTTAAAACACGCTTGCTGGCTTCCCTAACAACAGCAAATGCTTCGGGCAAAATTTGATCTTCGGTTTCGCCATTTTTAAGCCTTTCTTTAAAAATTGCTGTTTGACCAGCAAGTTCACCATCGCTTAAAACTTCATAAGTTGGTTCAAGTTCATTAATTTTTGCAACAATTTTTTTAAGTTTTTTCACGCTTGAATTATTATCCCAGTTTTTGAAAAAAGAAAAAAGTCCCATAATAATCTCCGTTTTAAATTTAATCCCTTATATTATAAAGTTTTTAACAATTATTGGCAACTGTTTTTAAAAGGCAAATAAAATAAAAAAATTTGCGAATATAAGCTTTGCAAATTCTGTTTGTTTAAGTTTATGGCACAGTTTTGTTTTATTTTGTTTTTTGCGTGCTACACTTAAAAAAAGAAATGTTAAAACAAACATTTTTATTTAACAAAAGGAACTTATTATGGAAAAAACAAAAAATTCAACAATAAAACAATCGTCACTTTCGCAAAGTGCAATGCAACTTGCAGAAGATAACAAAAAAGAAATAACTTACATATATTCAAAGTTAAAAAACATAGGTGGCGAAAATGTTAAACCGCTTATTGAACAAAACACCACTGCAATTGAACAAAATGCAACCCAAATTGAAAGTTTAAAAACAAGCATTGAACAAAACCAAAATTCAATTCAACAAAACGCAACCGAAATTGAAAACTTAAAAAATAACTCGGGTAACTTAAACAATGGCTCTTCAAATCAGGGTTCACTTAACAGTTTGCAAACACTATGCCCAAATTATGTTATTTCAACAGGTGGATCGGTTTATGTTAATGGATTAGTTGATGCCACAACTCTTGTAAGAAAAGTAAGAATTCATGCTGAAAAAGAATGTATGGCAAAAATCACCTTAACAATAAGAATGAACTATTCTTCATTATTAACCCAAATTTCAATGATAACAATGCTTGTTAACGATGTTGCAATTGAAAAATTTCACTTTAATGTTCCAGATAACAAAGGTTCCAGCGTTAGTGGTGAATTTATAACTTTCACAGCATTTTGCCACCTTAATGCAGGAATAAACATTTTTCAAGCTTTTTATGAAAGGTCGGAAACTCACAACATTTCCATAAGTTATTATGGTTTAACATTTGAAAGTTCAACAAAACTTGAATTCACAAACAATTTTATGTTTTATAACTTTTATAACAACGAAAATCAGTTTGTTTTCATTCATTGCGGTGGCTATGCCTTTGCACATGTGTTTGATGATTTAGATAGCTATTTAAATTATAATCACTCGTTGGAATATCGCGACACTTCTTTTCAAAGTGGTCAAAAAAACTATATAACACCATTATTTTTGCCTGTTTTAAACCAAGAAACTGGTGAAATGGAAAAAGGCGATTTATATAAATTTGAAATTTGGCCCAATGGAACAATATATTTAAAAAGTTACGATGGAGCATACAGCACTTCAAATGGCATAACAACAATTGATGAATTTATTTGCCATGGTGCTTCTGAATTTGTTATGGATAATATTGGTGGAGTTTGTTGCATTGCTTTTGGAGATAACAATAAAGCAGTAATATTTAGATACCATAATTCCACTTTTAAATTTAAAAAATATGTTAACTATTTAGAATATATAAACGAAATTTATGAAATTGATGCTGTTAAAACAATAAATAAAACACCATTGCAACAACCACTTTTTATTATTTACGATTGCAATAAAAACGGTTATTTATTAACTGTGGATTTAACGCAAACCACACCTGAAATAAATTTTGACAGCATGGTTCCAATTTCCAACGACACTTTTATTTCACACACATATTTTCATAATAATAAATATTATTCGTTCTATCATAAAAATGGCTGTGTGTATAGGCGAATTTTCACTTTTGAAAATGGTGTTTTAAATATTGAAAGTGACCAGTTTTTTGATTATTGCCAAGATTTGATTGTTGTTAACAATCAATATGTTATTAAAGTTTATAACACTTACCCTTTCACAGTTGAACAATGCTTTTATGAATAACGCTTCGCTGGATTCTCGTTCGCATGTTGCACATGCTCCAAGAATAACAAAATGAGAAAATAATATTCCACTTACAAGAAAAACACAGCCCCTATCATGTCACTATAAACCAAATGCA
>JAZUCT010000027.1:0-10774 GCA_045639255.1 Clostridia bacterium | reverse complement strand
GTTAAATTAACACTTAATGTTAATTCTGAACAAGGTTACATTCTTTGTGAAAATCAAGATCCTGTTTATTCAACAGCAACCTACACTTTTAAAAAGAATTCTAAGGTTGTGCTTAATGCAGAAGCAAATGTTGGTTATGTTTTTAATGGTTGGACAGGAACTTATCCATCAGATAAACAAGATTATACATTTTTTATTAAGAAAAACGCAAATTTAACTGCAAATTTCACAAAAATTGCTTACACCATTTCGTTCGATTATAATGGTGGAACAGCAACCGATAACTCAACTTCAAAAAATGCATTAACTGGTGTTAAGGTGGGCGATAGCATTTCACTTCCAACATTCAGCGTTGACCAAAATGCAGGGGCTTTCCTTGGTTGGTTTTATGGCGAAACAAAAATTTGCGATGGTGGAAATATAACATTTAATTTGCCAGCAAACTTTGATAAATCATTAACAAGTTTCACATTAACAGCAAAATTCCAAATTCCAAGAACAGTAACTTTCGATGTTGACGGAGTTAAAACAAGCGAAACTTATTATGTTGGCGACACACTTTCATTCCCTTCAACCGAAAAAACAGGTTTTGTTTTCTTAGGTTGGTTTAATGGCCAAACAGAATATACTGCTTCAACTTTAACTGTTGATAGCGATATAACTTTAACTGCAAAATTTGCAGAACTTCACACTGTTTCATTCGCTGGTGAAGGTGTTAACATTGAACCAATTTCAACTTATAAAGGCGATAGCGAAATTGTTCTTCCAACAGTTGATTGTGGCAACAGTGCTGATTATTCTGCTGAAAGAAAATTCAGTGGTTGGGAATATAATAATCAAACTTACACAACAACTTTAACATTTACATTCGATACAGATATAACTTTAAATGCAATTTTCAGCAACAGATTTAAAGTAACATATTATTCAAATGGTGGCGATGAAAAAGCAAGTTCATATATTTATGAAAACGATTATTTCACCGAAGAACATTTACTTGCTCCAACAAGAACATTGCCAGTGTTTATTAACACAACCTATGTTCCAGATTTCCTTTGCTGGACATATAAAAACCAAAAAGTAACAACCCAAACTCAATTTGTGCCAGATTTCACTGCTGAAAAGGCAGAAGATCGCCATATAGCACTAATTGCACAATGGGATAATTATTATATTGAACTTGCTTATCAAGTAGGTATGGACCCAGTTGATACACAAGAACACTATTATTTCATTGCAAGTTCAAAACAACTTTTAAGCGATGCAATTCCTTATAAAGCAGGTTTGCAACTTGATTATATCACAAGCGATGCAAAAGAAATTATGACAAGTAAGGGTGGCGATGAACTTCTTTATTGGACATTGGACCCAACATTCAATAAACGAATTCAATCAGAGTTCACTTTAACAGTTGAAAACTTCTTTGCAAAAGCAAGAACTGAAAGCACAGATGGATTTAATTCAAATGGATTCACTTATGCAGAAAATCAATTTGCATATAAATTTGTAACTGATACGCATGGTGCTCCTACAATTTTGAACGATTATACCACTGGCGGTGAACAATATCGTTCTCCATACGAAATAACTGATATTGTTACTGCAGGCGTTATTTATGGTGTTTGGACTCGCCCAGTTGTTGCTTAATAAAAAACTTAATAAAAAAATAAAAATTCCCGCAAGGGAATTTTTTGTTAACAAATTTTGTTTTGTTGCATTTATTTTTTAACTTATAAAACAAAAAAACATTGTTTAAAACAATGCTTTTTTTTATGATAATTCAATTTCATCATCTTTATTTGAAGCAGGAGTTGTTGATGGTTGTGTTGTTGTTTTGTTTGATGCATTTTTATATAACCACCATTGCATTAAATCTTGTTGCTTATAAGTGATTGTGAAATTTTCAGGGTTGTTTCTATATTCTTCCAATAAATATTGCGAAAGAACATCTTTATCAGTTACCTTATTTGTTGTTTCCAAAACTGTGCTAACTCTTACTGAATAGTTATCAACCAAAATTTCAGCATAATAACTATATAAATAAGTGTATGATTGCTTATTAAGTTTTGCATCACTGAAATGTGATGAAAGAATTTTAACATCTTCTGTTGTTATTCCTGCCGACATTTCTTGCTTTTTGTTTTCACTTAAATCGCTTGTTTCAATGAATTTGTTAACCAAATTAACTGAAAGTTCTTTTGTGTAAGCATTTTCAATTTTATCAATATTTTCCATTCTGGTTAGGTTTTCTGCTTCAATTATGTCGCAGAATGAAGTTGTGAACAAATCAAAATCTGCTTGTGTTAAAGTGCTTTCTTCAACCTTTAATAAAGTTGGGTTATAAACATCAGTTATAAATTGTTCAACTTCACTTCCAGCAAATTCAATTTCAGTATAATAGAATGGATAGTTTGCCGAGTTTTGAGTGATTTTTTCATAGAATGTTATTGAATCTTCATCGGCAATAATGCAATTTGTTTCTGCATTTTTAATGCCTGTTTTATAGCCATTTGGAAGTGAATTTGTGTAATATTCAACAACATCAACCATTTTTTCATTAAGTGAAGTTTCAAAGTTTGAAAAATCAATTTTTTCTGTAACAGGTGGTTCACTTGTGCCACTGTTTCCGCTTGAAGGTTGGTTATCAACAATATTTTTAATGCCAATACCAGCAAGAATTGTTGCACCAATTCCAACAACGGTTGCACCAGCGGTAATCCATCTGAACTTGCTTTTTTTGTTCTTAGTAACTTCTGCGCCATCAATTTTATCGGTTCTTTTTGCCATAAACATCACCTCACATTTATTTCAAATATATTTTACTATATAAATATCCAATTGTCAATACCAAATATTTATGAAATTTTAATTAAAGTTTGACTATATTTTTTAATATTATTATACTTAATATATGGATATTGCAATTGTTGAACAAGTTCAAAAAATTTCAAACAGTTTTTTCGATGCATTTTTTTCTTTTGTAACAAAATTTGGTGAAGTTATTCCATTTATTGTTATATTTTTTTTGCTTTATTGGTGTGTTGAAAACAAAACAGCAATGCAATTTTTATTCACTTATCTTATTGGAATTGCTTTAAATTCACTTATAAAACATATTTTTAAACGCCCAAGGCCATATTTAAAAAGCCAAAGCATTGTTAACAAATATGGCTCTGACGGATATTCCTTTCCAAGCGGACATTCTGCAAGTGCAACACTTGCTTTTGGTGGTGCGTATTGCCAACTTAAAGGCAGTGTGAACAAGGGGCTTAAAACTTTCTTTGCAGTTGCAAACATAACAATAATATTGCTTGTTATGTTTTCACGCATATATCTTGGTCAGCATTATTTAAGCGATGTTATTTGTGGATTTTTATTTGCTGTTTTGTGGCTTGTTTTAGCACCAAAAATTTATAAATTTTTTAATAATTTCGATTATATTGCATTTTTATTTGTTATACCTGTTGCAGTTATGGTTGCATTATTTTCGTGTTCACCATTTGTTATTAATGCAGAATTTGTTAAAATTTATTTAATTTGCGGGCTTATTTGTGGCATTATGCTTGGTTATTTTATTGACCGAAAATTTATTTCCAACAAAACACAAAAAAGCATTTTGTTCATTCTTATTAAAGGTGTAACTTGCACATTGTTAACAATAGGTGTGCTAAGTGCATGCATTGTTGTTTCAAAGCACTTAATAACATTTTTTGTTTCATTTATGATGTTGGGGCTTTTAACAACTGCTGGCTATTCAGCAATATTTGAACACTTAAACAACTTATTAATTAAAAGGAAAACCAAACATGAAAATAATTAATTTGCTGAACAAAAAGACACTTAAAAAAGCACTTTCAAAAAATGAAATAGATTTTTTTATAAAAAATGTTACAAACGGAAATTTTAAAGATTATGAAATTTCGGCAATGCTTATGGCAATTTGCATTAATGGAATGAACAAGCAAGAAACATTAAATTTAACACTTGCAATGGCAAACAGTGGCGAACAAATTGATTTAAGTGGTGTTAATGGAATATGTGTGGATAAGCATTCCAGCGGTGGTGTAAGCGACACAACCACTTTGGTGCTTGCACCAATTGTTGCAAGTTGCGGGCTTAAATTTGCAAAAATGAGTGGAAGGGGTTTGGGTTACACCGGCGGAACAATTGATAAACTTGAAGCAATTGAAGGTTACACTTGCGAACAAACTTATGAAAATTTTATAAAGGGTGTTGAAAAGGTTGGAATTTCACTTATAAGCCAAACCAAGAATATTGCTCCTGCCGATAAAATTTTATATGCCTTGCGTGATCAAACAGCAACAGTTGAAAGCATTCCGCTTATTGCTTCAAGCATTATGAGCAAGAAACTTGCAAGCGGTGCAAACATAATTTTGCTTGATGTTAAATATGGTGCTGGTGCATTTATGAAAACTAAAAAAGATGCACTTAAACTTGCAAAAACAATGGTGGAAATTGGAAAAGGTGCAGGGAAAAAAGTTTGTGCAGTTTTAACAAATATGAATTTGCCACTTGGCAACAGTGTTGGTTGCACTTTGGAAGTTATGGACGCAATTGAAGTTCTTAATGGTGCAGAAAACAACCTTGCAACACTTTCAAAATTTTTCAGCGCAAAACTTATTAACATGGCAACAGAAAAACCGTTTAAAGAATGTGAAAAAGTTGTTAACGAAACAATTAATTCAAAAAAGGCACTTCAAAAGTTTTCTGAACTTGTTAACAATCAAGGTGGAAATGCAACTCAGGTGCTTGAAAATAATTTTAAACTTGCAAAAGTTTGTTTGGAATTTAAAGCAAACCAAAATGGTTATATAAGCAACATTGATGCACTTAAATTAAGCGAAATTGTTGCAGATTTAGGTGGGGCACGCACAGAAGTTGGTGCAAACATTATTCATAATGTTGGTGTTAAAATTTTAAAACATTATGGAAAAGAAGTTAAAAAAGGCGATGCAATTTGCTTATTATATGCAAAAAATAAAAAAGATGCTGATGCATGCTTGCAAAAACTTGCCGAGTGTTTTAAAATATCAAAAAACAAACCAAAAGCATTAAAACTTATTGAAAAAATAATAAACTAGGGAAATATTTATGGAATTTATATCAAAAAGTGCACAAGAAACTTTGCAGTTTGCACAACAATTTGCACAAAATCTTAAAGGTGGCGAAGTTATAACACTAAATGGCGATTTAGGTGCTGGAAAAACTGTGTTTTCAAAAGGCATTGCAAAAGGCCTAGGTGTTAAAGAAACAGTTGTAAGCCCAACCTTTACAATAATGTGCCAATATCTTTCAGGCAGATTGGAACTTTATCACTTTGATATGTATAGGCTTTCAAGCGGTTTGGAGGCAGAAGAGTTTGGATTTTCTGAATATATTCAAAACCCAAAAAGTGTAAGTTTAATTGAATGGAGTGAAAATGTTCAAAGCATTTTGCCAAAAAATGTGATTAAAATAACAATTGAAAAACTTGATGAAACATCAAGAAAAATTAAGGTGGAATAAATGAAAGTTTTAATTATTGACACAACAAAAACAAATATGTTTGTTGGGCTTTTAACTGAAAATGCAAAAAAAATTGCACAAGTGAATGGCCTTGGAAGGCATAACGAAACATTGCTTCCTTGCATAGATAAATTATTGGAAGAAAACAATCTTTCATTAAACGATGTTAATGTTTTGGCAGTTAATGTGGGCGCAGGAAGTTTTACTGGAATAAGGGTTGGTGTTGCAACCGTTAAAGGTTTTGCATGCGCTTTGCCACAATTAAAATGTGTTCAATTTAACAGTTTGGAACTTTTAGCATATAGTAATAATATGGAAGGCGAATATGAAGCGGTTATAACTGCTGGTGCAACAAATATGTATGTTGCAAAGTGTTGTGGAAAGGTTGTTTTAAATCAGCAACACAACACTTTGGATGAGTTTAATTTAAACACTCATAACATAATTGTTGCAAATAAAGAAGAAAAACATTTGCTTCCAATTGTTGCAAATCATTATGTTGAAGAACTTAAATATTTCGATTTGGTTCAACAAAAAATAAACAAAAACGAATTTTGCTGTGCAAACACCCTTGAACCACTTTATTTAAGGCTAAGTCAAGCAGAAAGGGAACTTGAAGAAAGGCAAAATGCAAATAAAACAAATAACTGATGCCGAAACACTTTTCAAACTTGAACAACAAAATTTCAGTGATTTCTATTCGTTTGAAAGTTGCGTTCAAGAACTTGAAAACTGTGCAAAAACTTATTATTATGCCCAAGAAAATAACAAAATAATTGGTTATGTTGGCATTATGCAAGTTTTTGGTGAAGCAGAAATTTTAAGAATTGCAGTTAACAAAGAACACAGAAATAAGGGTGTTGCACAAGTTCTTTTTAACTTCATTATTGAAAAGTTAAAACAAAAAAACATTAAAAATTTATTTTTGGAAGTTAGTGATAAAAACTTGCCAGCACAAAATTTTTATAAAAAAAATGATTTTAAGGAAATATACACCAGAAAAAATTATTACAGCGATAACTCTAACGCAATTATTATGCAAAGGGGAATTTAATGGTTGTTAACATTCTTGGTGTTGAACTTGAATATGAAAAGTATGGAACGGGAGTAACTCCCGTTTTATTGCTTCATGGGTGGGGTGGAAACTTAAAAAGTTTAAAATGTTTTGGAAATTTATTGCAACAAAACCATTGTGTGCATTCATTAACTTTTCCAACTCAGCTAAATAACCAACCACTTGATATGCCGTTTTATGTGCTTATGGTTAAAAAGTTTATGGAGCAATTTAATTTAAAAAATTGTGTTGTTATTTGTCATTCGTTTGGTGCACGGGTGGCACTTATGCTTGCTTCACAAACAAATTATATTTCAAAATTAATTGTTATTGCAGGTGCAGGCATAAAGCCAAGGTTTAACCTTTTAACTTGGCTAAAAATTAAAAATTTTAAAATAAAAAAGAAACTTGGCTTGTTAAATAAATCTAAAACTTATGGCAGTGCCGATTATGTTAAACTTAACAACGCAGAAAAACAAACTTTTAAAAATGTTATTTCATTCGATGTTTCAAATCATTGCTATTATATAACTTGCCCAACCTTACTTATTTGGGGCAAAAACGATAAGCAAACACCAATTTATATGGCAAAAAAATTGCAAAGAATAATAAAAAATAGTAAACTATTAACAATTAAAAATTGCGGGCACTTTGTGTTTGAAGAAGATTTTACGCAGTGCTTTAATGCAATCGAGAGGTTTTTATGCTAGATTTCCAAAATCCACATTTATATATTAACATTGTTTTAAGTTTATTAAATGCTGCAATGCTGTGTTTTGTGGCATATAAATTTTTTCAAACAATTCAGTTGGGTGGTTACAGAATAAGGGGTTATTTTAATTGGCTTAACAGCACAAAAGGAAATTATTTGTTGCGTTTGTTTATGTTAAGTTTCCTTTCAATTATGTGCATGCTTGTAACAAACACCGTGTTCATATCCTACACTAACAGCGATTATTTTGCTTACCTTGGTTTAATTTTTTATGTTATGTTCAGTGTGGTGTTTATTCGTTTTGTTTATAACCAACCCGATAAAGTTCCGCTTAAATATACACACCGAATGAACCGCTATATTATTGTTTTTTATGTGCTAAGTGCACTTTTAACATTCTGGACAAATGTTTTATTCTTTGAATTTACAAATGTGTTTAAATATAGCTTTATATGTTTCACACCACTTTGTGTTCCAGTTATTGTTATTTTTGTGCATTTTTTAACCATGCCACTTGAATATTTTATAAGGCTAAGTTACATCAGTCAATGCAAAAAGAAACTTAAAAATCAACCAAACTTGAAAGTTATTGCAATCACAGGCAGTTACGGAAAAACATCAACAAAATTCATTCTTACAAGCATGTTAAGTCAAAAATATAATGTGCTTGCAACACCAAACAGTTTTAACACTCCAATGGGCATAACAAAAACAGTTAACAACTTTTTAACTCCCGAGCATGAAATTTTGGTGGCGGAGTTTGGTGCAAATGCAATTTACGATATTAAAGCCCTTTGCAACATTGCAAAACCCGATGTTTCAATTTTAACAAACATAGGCAAACAACACCTTGCAACATTCAGAACTTTTGAAAATTTAAAGCGAACAAAACTTGAAATTTTTGAGTTTATGAAAAAAGATGGAACCGCAGTTTTTAATATGGACGATGAAAACATAAAAACATATGCAAAAACCTTTAAAGGCAACAAAATAATTGTTTCTGCAAACGAAAATTGTGATGTTAAAATAACCGATGTTAAAACTTTAAAAGATGGAAGTGTTTTCACGCTTAACTATAATGGCGAAAGTAAAGTTATTAAAACAAAACTTTTGGGCGAACATAACATTCAAAACATATTCTTATGTGCTTGCGTTGCATTAAACTTTGGTGTTACATTGCATGAAATTGCAAATGCTGTTGAAAACTTAAAACCTACAAAACATCGATTGGAACTTATTAAGGGAAGCAACGGCGTTACAATTTTAGACGATAGTTTTAATGCCAACATTGAAGGTTTTAAGCAAGCACTTAATGTTCTTAAAAAATTTGAAGGAAAAAAAGTGTTGTTAACACCCGGAATTATTGAACTTGGCAATGAACAAGCACAGGCAAACTATAATGTTGGTGTTATAAGTGCCGAAGTTTGCGATAAAGTTATTATTGTTAACAAAACAAATCAAGCAGAAATTGAACATGGCTTAATTGATGCAGGTTTTAACACAGATAACATTCATTTCTATAACACCTTGCTTGAAGCCCAACTTGATTTTCCAAAATTGCTTTCTGCTGGCGATGTGTTGCTTATTGAAAATGATTTGCCAGATAATTATGTATAAGCGTCGGAACTTGTGCTTGGCTCATAAATTGTGAGAATCACAATTTAAAGAGATTACGCACAGTCCCTCCTTCCTCCAAAAAGTGAATTGCACTTTTTGGGGACCCCATTTTTAACATTATTGTGTTCCCATTCATTGTTATTCTCGCAACCTTCATTCTTTGTCATTCTTGCAAGCAACTTGTTGCGAAGCGAGAATCCAGCGAAGCGTTAAGTTAAAAAACTAAAAATCAAGCACTTTGCTTGGTTTTTTTTCATATATAAACATAGGGGAAATAATGAAAAAAAATATTGTTGTTATGTTTGGTTCAAAAAGTTGCGAACACGATATTTCTGTTATAACAGCAGTTCAACTTATGAACAATATTTCAAAAGAAAAATATAACATTTTGCCAGTGTATGTTACAAAGCAAGGTGAAATGCTTTATAATAATAATTTTCATAAAATGGAAACATTTAAGAAAATTATTCCTAACAAACATTCAATTTTGTTTAAAAATGGGTGGTTATTTAAAAAAAATGTGTTTGGAACATATCAAAAATTTAAACAAATTCATTGCGCAATTTTATGTTTTCATGGAAAAAATGGTGAAGATGGCACAATTCAAGGCTTATTGGAATGCGAAAATATTCCATACACCAGCAGTGGCATTTTTTCAAGTGCATTAACACTTAACAAAAAGCACACAAAAAACATTTTGAAAGTTAACAACTTTAACACAACAGATTTTATTTCAGTTACAAAAAATGAAAATATTGAAAATGTTCAAGTTAAGTTAAAAGAAAACAATTTGCAATTTCCACTTGTTGTTAAACCAAATTGTTTGGGTTCCAGCATTGGCATTTCAAAAGTTAAAAATATTGAAGAATTATATTCAGCACTGCAAGTTGCATTTTCATTTGATAACGAAGTTGTTATTGAAGAATGTGTTACAGAATTAAAAGAGTTTAATTGTGCATGTTTTAAATATAAAGATAAATTTATTGTAAGTGAAGTGGAGCAACCTATTAATAAAAATGAAATTTTAACATTTGTGGATAAATATCTTTCAAACAAAAAAGGCACAAAGGGAATGAAAAGTTTAAACAGAATTTGCCCAGCCCCAATTGGTAAAAAGCTTAAACAAAAAATTGTTGAAACAACCAGAAATGTTTATGAAACTTGCGATTGTGAAGGTGTTGTAAGGGTGGATTTTATGTTTTGTTCAAAATCAAAGCAACTTTATGTTAACGAACTTAACAGCATTCCGGGCAGTATGGCATTTTATTTGTTTGAAAAAATTGGCATAAACTATGTTCAGCTTATTGATATGCTTATTATGCAAGCCAGAATTAAACACCAAAACAAGCAAAGCGAAAACACAGTTTTTGAAAGTTCAGTTTTAAAATAAGGGGAAATTGCACCCCTTTTTTTGTTTGAATTTTATAGAACAAATGTTTGACAAATTTGTTTTTTTGTTTTATACTAAATTCACAGTTAAGGAAACTTATATGCAGAACTTTATTTTATTTGGAATTCTTTTAACTTTGCTTAAACACAATTTTGTAACAGCGAAACAACTTGCCGAACAATTTGAAATTTCAACACGAACTGTTTATAGGTATGTTGATGAACTTTCACTAAGCGGTGTTCCAGTTTATTGTGTTAAAGGCAAAAATGGGGGAATTGGAATTATGAAAGATTATGTTTTTGATAAAAACTTTTTCACTTGTGAAGAAAAAGATTTTTTGTGTTGTTCACTTAGCACCACTAAGGGCGATAATTCTGCCATTGCAAAACAAATTTTAACAAAACTTTTATAAAAAAGGTTTTCTTTGCAGTCAAAGAAACAAACCTGTTCTTTTACTCACAAAAGAACCAAAACT
>JAZUCT010000026.1:0-27728 GCA_045639255.1 Clostridia bacterium | reverse complement strand
ATGAATTTGACATTTAAGTCAGCTTCAAAAGAAGTAAATGACTGTATCAATAATAATTTTGACTCTCTTGGAGAAGCAATTTCAAAAGGAGCTTTAAGGGGGGCATGAGGTAACTCTGGTGTTATTCTTTCTTAAATCTTAAAAGGTATGTGCAATGTTTTAAAACAAGAAAATGAAATTAACGCAAAGAATTTTTCAAAAGCACTTTTAAGCGGGGCAGAAGTTGCCTATAAAGCAGTTACAAAACCAAAAGAAGGAACAATTCTAACAGTTATTCGTGTTATGGCAGAATCAAGTGTTAGCATTGCAAAAAAGGCACCAGACCTTGAAACATTTTTCGATGGTGTTATTGAAGCAGGTCAAGCAATTCTTGCTCAAACCCCAGAAATGCTTCCTGTTCTTAAAAAAGCAGGCGTTGTTGATGCAGGTGGCAGTGGGTTAATAATAATCTTCACTGGATTTTGTAAAGTTCTTAAAGGTGAAGAAGATCTTACAATAAATGTTGATGATTTTAAAACAGACTATGCTTCAAGTAACGAATTTATTGTTAATCTTGATGACCTTGGCGATATTGAATTTGGTTATTGCACTGAATTTATGGTTATTAACATGAAAAAGCAAACCACCGAAAGCGATATCGATAAACTTCGTGAACAACTTATGGGCATCGGCGATAGTGTTGTTTGTGTTGGTGATTTAACACTTGTTAAAGTTCATGTTCACACAAACGAACCTAACAAAGCATTGGGCTATGCACTTAAACTTGGCGAAATTAACAACATAAAAATTGAAAACATGCTTGAACAAAACCGTGAGTTAAAAAGGGCAAGGGCAAGCCAAAGCAACAATCTTAAACGATTTGGAATTGTTTCAGTTGCAGCAGGCGACGGCCTTGAAAGTGTGTTAAAGGATTTGGGGGTTGACTATGTTCTAAGTGGTGGTCAAACCATGAACCCAAGCGCAAACGATATTGCAGAAGCAGTTAATCAAGTGCCTGCAAAAGATGTTTTTGTGTTCCCAAACAATAAAAACATTGTTCTTGCAGCAGAACAAGCAAAATCTCTTTCATCAAAATTTATTCATGTTATTCCTTCAACAAGCATTCCAGAAGGTGTTTCAGCAATTCTTTCATTCAATCCAGATGGCGAACTTGAAGAAAATATTGAATCAATGACAACAGCAATGCAAAATGTTAAAACTGGCTCAGTAACTTTTGCAGTTAGAAAAACTCATGTAAATGGTTTCGATCTTAATGTGAACGATATAATTGGGCTAGATGGCAAAAATATTATTGCAAAAAGCCAACATGTGGGTGAAGCGGTTGAAAAAACCTTAAAGAAACTTGTTGATGAAAACACTTGCAACATAACTTTATTCTATGGTGAAGGTGTTAATGAAGATGAAGCATCTTCTTTGCAAGAAAAACTTCAAAATATATATGCTGATGCCGATGTAAATCTTGTTTATGGTGGTCAACCAGTGTATTATTATCTGCTTTCTGTTGAATAATTTATAAAAAAAATAAAAAAATATAAAAAAACTTATTAAAAACAGTTGATTTTTTAAAAAAAGTTTGATATTATTAATACTGCAATCGCTTATCGAGTGCAGTATATGGGAGCATAGCTCAGTTGGTAGAGCATCTGCCTTACAAGCAGGCGGTCATAGGTTCGAGTCCTATTGTTCCCACCATTGTTCATTATTGAACACAAATAAATATTTGCACTATTAAAAGTGCTAAATGGTGCATGATGCGGGAGTGGCTCAGTGGTAGAGCGTCACCTTGCCAAGGTGAACGTCGCGAGTTCGAATCTCGTCTCCCGCTCCATTTTTTTATAACATAAGAAATTATTCTTTCATATAAAATAATATGGCACCATAGCCAAGTGGTAAGGCAGAGGTCTGCAACACCTTTATCCCCAGTTCAAATCTGGGTGGTGCCTCCAATATGCCGAGATGGCGGAACAGGTAGACGCAAGGGACTTAAAATCCCTCGGGGGCAACTCCGTATCGGTTCGATTCCGATTCCCGGCACCATAAGAAACGCTTAAAAAAGCGTTTTTTTGTTACACAAGCCCCCTTGGGATTTTAAAAATCAGGCCCACTCGAAAATTATAAATTTTCTCCCGCTTAGGCTACAAACTTGCCAAAGGGCAACTTTGCTTAACGCGTCGCGCCCGGGGCAACTCCGTATCGGTTCGATTCCGATTCCCGGCACCATAAGAAACGCTTAATAAAAGCGTTTTTTTGTTTTCTTTCATTAATTTTTATCTAAGTATTTTTTCTTTTGCTTGCACCTTCATAGATTATTAACACTTTAAGAAAAAAATTCATAATTTATTTAATCAAATACCCCTTGAAATTATATTTTAAATATATTAAACTACATATGTTAAATAAATATTAAAAGTAGGGTAAGTATGAAAAGTATATATACATATTATAAAGAACGATTAATTGAAATAAGCGGTAAAAACAGAAACTTATTTATTAAAAGTTTTAACAAAAAAAATGGCTATGATATAGGCAAACTTTTTCAAAATAATCCTGAAAAAATGGAAGAATTAATCGAACTTTTATGGAAAGGCAAAGCTTTGCCATTCAATCTTATTTGCAGTGAAAACAAAGAAATAATTTTAAAAGCAAATAATATTGATTCAAAATATCCTAACAAAGAATTTGAAACCGATAAGGAAAGGCTAAAATACGAAAGGCAAAAGCGTGAATTTGGAAAAAAAGTTTATGCACAAGAAGTGCAAAACCTTAAAATTTTAAAGCGTGAAATTGAAGAGATTGAAAAAGATACAGGTAGATATGAATTGTTCTTATGCTATCCATTTGTATATGGAACAGCCAGAGATTATTCCTTTAAAGCACCGCTTTTAATGTTTCCAATTGTAATTGATATAATTGATGATAACAATGTTAACATTGTTTTAAAATATGGTGATAAAGTTCAACTTAATAAAGCATTAATGTATGCAATTGCTGATGTTGCACACCTAAACTTGCAAGAAATGGATATGGAGTTTGATTCTTTAAGTTCAAGGTTTGAAAACATTGAAGAATTGCTTAAATATTTAAAAAGTTTCGGCGTTAAACTTAACCTTGAACCACGCAAAAATGTTTTCCCATTTAACAGATATGGTGAACCAACTGGAAACCATAAACCAGAAATCAAATTTTTGGCATTGCTTGCAAGATGCAGTTTAGCAAATTCAATATATAACGATTATACTGCCTTAGAAAAAAAGCATTTAACCAACGATTCAATCGATGAGCTTTTAAACATAAAAAGCAGAAAATCAAAGCCTGCTAAAAACCAAAATTTATACTTAATAAACAATGTGGATTATGCCCAAGAACAAGTTGTAAGAAAGGTTAACGAAAGCGGAAATGTTGTTATCTATGGTCCGCCGGGAACAGGTAAATCACAAACAATTGTTAACATAATTGCCGATTCAATCAGCAAAAACAAAAAAGTTCTTGTTGTTTCACAAAAGCGTGCAGCCCTTGAAGTTGTTTTTAATCGCCTAGCATCACTAAACAGCAAAGCAATGTTTTTAATTGATGCCGAAAAAGAACGAAGAATTTTCTATGACAGATGTTTTTCATCACACGAAAACATAATGAACTTGCAAACAAACGAAGAACTTATTAAAGAGTTTGAAGAAGTAACTCGAAAACTTAATATTGAAATTAACAATTTAAACACAATTTCAAATTGTTTAAACGAAGAAACCGATTTTGGCATTTCACTTCAAGAAATGTATTATAATTCCTATAAAATAGGCAAAAGGTCCATTGAATATTCAATTTATCAAGAACTTATAAAAGATAAAAAAATAATGGAACTTAATCATGCTGAACTTGAAAATGCACTAAGCATTTTAAAAGAAAAAAATAAAGTTGAAATATATTATAACTTTGTTGAAAATAAAAAGAAAAATCCATTTATCGACCATTTGAAAGACGATTTAAGTGTTCATATTGTTGCCGAAGCACAAAGCAAGTTAAAAAATTTATGTGCAAGCAGGCAAACATTGTTCGATGTTGCAAAATATAAATTTTCAAGGGAAATTTTAACATACTATACCAATGTTAAATCAAACCAAAACCTTAAACCGCTTATCAAAATGATTGCAAAGTTTGAATATCCAAAGGAAGATAAATTCTTAAAAACAAGTTACATATTGTTCCCAATGTATCCATTTGCAAAAGCTGGCATGAACAAAAAAGAAAAATTGATTTCTAAGCAGTTTGCAGAAACTGTTAGTGCAATCGATGAATATGTTCAAGATTATGAATTTTTAAAAAATGTTTTAACTGAAAGTGGCTATTTAATGGCAATCGATGGCATTCTTAATGGCAACACATCATACCTAAAACTTATTCTTTCTGCCGTTGAAAACTATATTGAACTGCGTGACACCACAAGCATATTAAAAAATCTTGACGAAAAGCAAAAACTTATTTTAAATTTTGCATATAAAAATGCAAATTCTTATGCAATCTATCTTGAAATTTTAAACAAAATTTTGCCATTAAGAATTTACCATGAAATTGTTAAACTTGAAGAAAAACAACAACACATTTTGGCAACAATTGTTGATTTCGATAACATAAGGTCAAGAATAGTTAATTTAAAAGAACAACAAAACCTTTTAAGCAGAAAAATTGCTGAACAAAGTTTTAATGAGGATTATAAAAAACTTATCGATGGAACTGCAAAAAGCAAAGATTATATCTATCAAATTTCTAAAAAGCAAAATTATTGGCCAATAAGAAAAACAATTGATGTTTATGGCGATTATTTATTTAAACTTTTCCCTTGTTGGTTGCTTTCACCAGAAAATGTTTCAAATATTTTACCGCTTAAAAAAGATATGTTCGATGTAGTGCTGTTCGATGAAGCGTCGCAAGTGTTCATTGAAAACACAATTCCATCAATTTTCAGAGGTAAACGAATTGTTGTTGCGGGTGATGCAAAACAATTAAGGCCAACAACCATTTTTATGAAGCGTTATATGGGTGCAAATATTGAAGATGATATTGATTATTCAAAACAAGCGGCACTTGAAGTTGAAAGCTTGCTTGACCTTGCAGTTTCAAGGTTTAACAGCGCAAACATAACTTATCATTACAGAAGCAAAAATCAAGAATTAATCGATTTTTCAAACAAAGCTTTCTATTCTGGCAACTTACAAATTGCCCCAAATGTTGCATGCAACCTAAAAAACAAACCTATTGAACGCATTTTGGTTAATGGTGAATGGCGTGACAGGAAAAATGAAATTGAAGCAAAACAAGTTATTGAAACATTAAAAAATGTTTTAAAAACTCGCAAAAACAACGAAACAATTGGCATAATAACATTTAATAGTGAACAAGAAGCATGCATTGAAGATATGCTTGATAAAGCATGTTTTGCAGATGATGAACTAAGAAATTTAGTTTTAAAAGAACGCAATAGGGTGGAAAACGGTGAAGATGTAAGTTTGTTTGTTAAAAATCTTGAAAATGTTCAAGGTGATGAAAGGGATATAATTATTTTCAGCATAGGCTATGCAAAAAATGAATTTGGCAAAGTTAATTCAATTTTTGGTTCACTTTCTTTCGAGGGCGGTGAAAACAGGCTTAATGTTGCAGTAACCCGTGCAAAACAAAAAGTTTATGTAATAACCAGCATTGAACCAGAAGAATTAAAAGTGGATAATTCTAAATATGCTGGTCCAAAACTGTTAAAAAGTTATTTAACTTACACTCGTGCAGTTTCAAACGGAAACAATGAAGAAGTTAAAACCATTCTTAACAGTTTGCAAGAAACAAGTGCAATGCAAACGCAAAAACTTGTTCATGTTCAACCAATTGAAGAACAAATTGCAAAAAAACTTAACAAACTTGGCTATAAAACCGAAATAAATCTTGGAAATTCCAACAGTAAAATTTCAGTTGCAGTTTATAACAAGCGCAAAGATAAATTTGTTCTTGGAATTGAAACCGATCAAACAGTTAACAAAAGTTCAAAATCTGCACTTGAACGCGATGTATACCGCAATCAATTCCTAAAATCTAAGGGCTGGAAAATTTGCCGTGTTTGGAGTCGTGATTGGTGGCATAATTCAAACCAAGTTATTAACACATTGGTTAAAGAAATTGAAAAGCAAAACACACTTTTAACATCTAAAAAATCAAAAAAATAATTAATAAAAACGCTTTTAAAAAGCGTTTTTTAATTTATTTGTAAAAAAAATTTATTTATGTTAACATAAATAAAAGGAAAGTAAAAAAATGGTTATAAAACTTGAAGATTGCAATAATCAAATTTTTCATCAAATTTGTTTATGGTATTATAATTGGCTTGGAAAAGAAAATAATGAAACTCTTGAAGAAATTAAGCACACTTTTAAGCATTCAATTAACAAAAATAAATTACCCCAAACATTTGTTGCATTGGTTAATGGTGAACCTGCTGGAATGTATCAATTGGCTGTGTTTGACGATTTAAATTGCCGACCCGATTTATATCCATGGTTAATAAATGTTTTTGTAACAGAAAAGTTTAGGGGGCAAAAAATTTGTGAAGAATTAATGCAAACAGTAAACAATAATGCAAAAAGTCTTAACTTAAAGCAACTATATTTATATACAAATCATGTAGGTTTATACGAAAAATATGGTTGGAAATTTATTGAAGAAACAAAAACTTTCAAAGCAAATTCACCATATGCAAGAATTTATAAATTGGAAATTAAATAAATGCAAATAATAAATAACACTGAATTTTTTAAAGATAACACAGTCTCACTTGCTCAAAAGTTAATTGGCAAATGGATTATAACCAATATTAATGGTAAACAAGTTAAAGCACAAATTGCCGAAACAGAAGCATATTTGGGTGTTAACGATAGTGCTTGTCACACATATAAGGGCAAACGCACCAGTCGCACTGAACCTATGTGGCAGGTTGGTGGCACAATTTATATCTATTTATGTTATGGCTTGCATTATTTATTGAATATTGTAAGTTGCAATAAAGATGAACCCGAAGCAGTTCTTATTCGTGCAGTTGTGGGTGCAAACGGCCCTGCAAAAGCAACAAAATTGTTAAACATAAATAAATCTTTAAACGGCCAATCAATAATAAATAATCCACAAATTTGCATAGCCACCGATGGAAAAACTTATTCATTCACTTCCGCCGAAAGAGTGGGCATTAACTATGCTTTGCCCGCCGACAGAAAAGCAAAACTTCGCTTTATTTTAAAAGAATAAAGGGTATTGACAAATCAAATTTATATGATATAATTTAGTTAATTAAAAAAAGGAAGTGAGTTAGATGAAAACATATAGAAAAGAAGATTTAGAAATTTTTGTTAAAGACCAATCAAACAAAAAATTGGAAGAAGCAGATAAATATGCTTTTGTTGGTTACTATAACAACAGCAGAACAAAAGTTAAAAATGTTGTAACAAACGAAGTGTATGAATTAAAAAATGGTAATTCTAATGCCAAATATGCACCAAAAGCAATAATTAATGGCGAAGAATATTCAAGGGTTGAGATAGAGCTTTCAGTTACACCTACACCGCTAAACTTGTGCTTTAAATCAGCAAAAAATAACATTCTTAATAATTATAAAAATTTTTATACAAAACATAAAAATTGCTTGTATTATTACGAAAATGAAGAATTTACTTTAAAACGACTTGAATCATTAACAAACGAATTAAATAAATTGGCTGACAAAGTGGAAACAAAAAGAATAAATAAACTTGAACATATAAAAAATATTAAAATAACAGAACTAGAAAGGGATTTTTAAAAATCCCTTTTTTATTTTAATTCTTGTTCAAGTTCAAAAAAGTTTTTCCAAGCATTTTTGTTAATGTATTTTTTATAATTTTTAATTGTTATTTCGTTTGGTGCAATTTTGTTTAAATCTTTCCATTCAATAGGCATTGAAATTCCTGCACCATCTCTTGCCCGAAGTGAATAGGGCGCAACACAACTTGCACCTTTTTTGTTTCTTAACCAGTCCACAAAAATTTTTCCATTTCGTTCACTTTTTCTTAGTTTTGAAGTGAACATATCTGGGTGCTTATTTTCAAGAAGTAGGGCAACATTATTTGCAAAACTGCTAAAACTTTTCCAACTTTTTGTGCTGGTGAATGGCACAAAAATGTGATAACCTTTTCCACCACTTGTTTTTAAAAAACTTTTAACATTAAGTTCATCTAGAACTTCTTTAAGGCATAACACGGCTTTTCTTAGTTTTGAAATGTTAACATTTTCAGCGGGGTCAAGGTCAAAAATCATTAAATTTGGCTTGTTAATTTTTCCAACTTCACAACACCACGGGTGAAATTCCACAGTTCCCATTTGCACTTGATAAATTAATTGTGATAATTTTGAAATATAAAAATATTCATGTTTATCAATTTTGCATATTTCCACCATTTCTTTTTCAGTTGTAGGGTGCTTTTTAAAAAAGCAATCACCATCAATTCCATCGTGGCACCTTATAACACTTAAAGGTCTGTTTTCAATAAATGGAAGCATTAATTCGCCAACACTTATGTAATATTCAATAACTTCAATTTTTTTAATTTTATCTTTTTTAAAAATTAATTTATCTGGGTTTGAAACTTCAAAATTATCACTCATTTTTTATCTCCAATTTAACATCTTTTGGTTTCTTATCTTCCCTTAGTCCAATAAAACTTGGTTGCCTTAAAACCTTGTCGTTTGTAAGTTCTGCAAATTGAACTTCACAAACAAAATTTGGTTTTAGCCATGTAACATTTTTTTGTTTTGGAATTTCTTTAAATTCACTTTTGTTAATTTTAAATTTTGAAAATTTGTTAACTAATTCTTTTTTAAGTTCATCACTAAAACCGGTGCCAACCTTACCAACAAACTTTAAAGTTTTGTTATCATAATATCCCAAAAGCAAAGCACTTAAAACTTCATTTTTCTCTGTTGTTGCGTAACCACCAATAACAAATTCTTGCCTTAAATAGCACTTAATTTTTAACCAATCTTCTGTGCGTTTGCTGGTGTAGGGTGCATTGACTTTTTTTGCAATAATTCCTTCCAAGTTGTTTTTCTTTGCCATTTTAAAACTTTCCGCACCTTTGCCAACAACAAAACTTGAATAAACCAAATCGTTATCTGCCTTAACAAGCAATTGTTCAAGTTTTTTCTTGCGTTCAATTAAAGGCAAATCTCTTAAATCATTTCCATCAAGTGCAAGCAAATCAAAAATAACATAATAAAAAGGCAAACTTGGGCTTTTAATGTTGTTTTGCAAAAGCCCAAAATCACTTCTGCCATTTTCATCAAACACAACAACTTCACCATCAAGCACGCAATTTTCAAGGTTAAGTTTTAACAAACTTTTTTTAATCCGTTCAAACTTTGTGGCATAATCTTTTCCGTTTCTTGAAAGCATTTTAACTTTTCCATTTTCAACAAACGAAATAATTCTATAACCATCATACTTAATTTCAAAAAGCCAGTTTTTCCCTTTTGGAATGTTGTGTGTAAGTGTTGCAAGTTGGGGTGGGCAAGTTTTAAATGGCAGTTTATTTATGTTCATTGTTATTTCAGTTTTTTCTTTGATTTGTTTTGCGGTTTCAACACTAAATTCATCGGCAGATTTAATAATTAACCAGTTCTTATCGTCAATTTTAACCAAACTGAATTCACCCTTAAATTTTTTTCCATTCAAAACAAATTTCAAATGCCCTTTTTTAAAACCTGCATCAAAATCATAAACTGGCAAATAGTTTCCGCTATCAAAAATTTCAACCGAACCTGCGCCATAGTTTCCTTTTGGAATAATTCCTTCAAAATCAGCATAATCAAGTGGGTGATCTTCCACCATAACAGCAAGGCGCTTATCTTTTGGGTTAAGCGATAAACCTTTTGGAACAGCCCAACTTAAAAGTGCGCCATTCCATTCCAGCCTAAAATCATAGTGTTTTGCTCGTGCTTGGTGATATTGAATAACAAATTTAAGCAAATTTTTCTTATTTTTTGGTTTTGTAACTTTTCCTTGTGGTTCACTTGTTTTGTTAAAGTTTCGTTTATTTTTATATTCTTTTAAACTCATTTCTTTTAAGCCCTGTTTTTCGATTTTTCTGTTTTTAAACTTTTTTGCAATGCTTCCATTAAATTAATAATTTTAACTGGTTCATGTTCTTCCTTGGTTTCAACAATTTCGTTACCTGAAATTTTTCTTTTAATTGCTTTTTTAATTCGTTCGTGATATTCATCTTTAAACTTTTCCGGTTCAAAAGGTTCTGTCATTTGGTTAATAAGATTTTTTGCCAAATCAAGTTCTTTTTTTGCAATTTTTGATTTTTCAATTTCAGGCGCTTTTTGAACTTCGTTATGAAAGAATAGGGTGTTTGCAATCATTTTTCCATCTTTTGCACGAATTAAAAGCAGTGTTTCTTTTGTTCCCAGCACAGTTTTTGCAATGCCAGCTTTCTTTTCAGTTTCCATGGCTTTTAACAAAACATTATATGCCTTATCAGCACCAGTGGGTTTAATGTAATATGTTTTATCAAAAAAAATAGGGTCAACTTCACTTAAACTAACAAATTGTTGAATTGTTATATTTTTATCCTTTGTAGTTTTTAATTTTTCGAAATCTTTTTCAGTAAAAATAACATATTTATCTTTTTCATATTGATATCCTTTAACAATATCTTCATTTTTAACTTCTTTATTGTTGCAGTTAACACAAGTTTTTTTATATTTAACACGGCTCATTGTTTTTTTCTCTATCATATTAAAACCTATATCGTGTTCCTTAACTCCAACAATTAATGAAATTGGAATAAAAACCAAACCAAAAGTGATTGCACCCTTATATGCCATAATAAAAACTCCTTTCAGTTAAATTATAAGCAAAAATATAATTAATATTTATTAAAAAATAAATTAAATAAAAATGCTGTTTCCCCTTGATAAAATAAAATAAATAAGCTATAATATAATCACTAAAAGGGGGAGATGATATGCTAGAGTTTCTTAAAAACATTCCAGATTATGCTTATTACATAATTGGTGCAGTTGTTGCAATTTTAATAATGCTTGTTATCATTCTTTCAGCAAAAAAATCAAACAAAAAAGAAGATAAATGCAATCATGAAAATTGTGATTGCCATAATCACTCTGCAAACCAATCAAAAACTGAAACAAGTGAAGAAGTAGCTGAAACAAAAACAGAAGAACTTGTTGAAGAAGTTAAAGCCGATGAAGTTGCAGAAGAAAGTAAAGAAGAAAAGAAAGTTGTTGAAGAAGAACCTAAGGCAGAAGAAACTGAAACAAAACCAGAACTAAGCAAAAAAGAAAAACTTAATCGTTATCGCGTAACATACGATAAAGTTAATCAAAACTGGGTTGTTAAAATGGACGGAGCAACAAGGGCAAGCAAAAGATGTGCAACCAAAGAAGAAGCACTTAAAGTTGCAAAAGAACTTGCAAAGAAAAAAGATTCAAAACTTTCAGTTCATAAAAAAGATGGCAAATTTCAAAAGAAAGCCAATGTAAAATAAGCACAATGTTGTGCTTTTTTTGATAAAAATTAAATCAAGTTGTTAATAATTATTTGACTTATCTTGTTAATTTATATTATACTTGATTTGTTTTAGGGAGTTACTTATTATATGAGCAAGAAAAAAAGTAGATTTAAATTTATATTAACCGGCCTTGCAATAGTAATTGGTGCTGTGCTATGTTGCTGTTCTTTTGATATTCCAGGAACATATTACACATTCAAAGGCTGGGCAAATTCAATTAAATTGGGCATTGACCTAAGCGGAGGTGTAAGTGCCGTTTATGAATGTTCAGTTGATGCAAATTCAACCACAACACTTGATGATGCAATTGATGCAACCATTTCAAGAATAACAACAATGTTAACCGATAAAGGTTTCACAGAAGCAACTGTTGTTAAGCAAGGAACAGACAGAATAAGGGTTGAAGTTCCAGATGTTTCAAACCCACAAGAAATATTCAATCTTATTGGAAGCCCTGCAAAACTTGAAATTAAAAGCGTTGAAGATGCTAATGCTGATGCAGAATTAACAGGAAATCATATAACAAAAGTTGAAGCAAGTTATCAAAATGGTGAATATGGTGTAAGCCTTGAATTTAATGCAGAAGGCTCAACTGTGTTTTATAACATGACTTCAACTGCTGCCGAAAGTGGTGAAAGCATTTATATTTATATTGGTGGCGAATTATTTTCAGCGCCAACCGTAAACGAAGCAATTGCTGGCGGAAAAACTTTCATTTCAGGAAGCATGGAAACTTATGAAGATGCAGAAGCATTTGCAACAAAAATTATGAGTGGCACATTCTCTGCAAATTTAAGGGTGCTTGAAAACAATGTTATTTCAGCAACTTTGGGCGATAATGCACTTCTAACAGGTGTTATTGCTGGTGCAATAAGCATTGCATTAATTTTCATATTCTTATATGTTATTTATAAAAACATGGGCCTTATTGCAAACATGGCACTTGCTATTTATGCAATAATTCTTATTTTCTTATTGCATTGCATTCCAGGTGTTCAATTAACACTTCCAAGCATTGCCGGAATTATTTTAAGCTTAGGTATGGCGGTTGATGCAAATGTTATTATTTTTGAAAGAATAAAAGATGAATATAAATCTGGCAAAAAAATTCCAGCATCGTTTAAAGCAGGCTTTAAAAAGGCAACAATGGCAATTGTTGATGGAAATGTTACAACAATAATTGCTTCCATTATTCTTTATTTGCTTGGTTCAGGTTCAATTAAGGGCTTTGCAATCACATTGTTGCTAGGTATTGTTGTTTCAATGTTCACAGGTCTTGTTGTAACAAGAAGTTTGTTAAATGCAAGCCTTGCATTAAACAGCACAAATGCTAAGAAATATGGCTTGAAAAGGGAGGAAACTGTAAATGACATTCAATAATTCAAATTCCTTTTCAAAAAAAGAACATAAAATTGTTGAAAAGGCAAAAATTTGGTTTTTAATACCTGTTGTTATTGTGCTTATTGGTGCAATAATGTTTGCTGTTTTCGGTTTTAATTTGGGCATTGATTTCACTGGCGGAACAGTTATTGAAATTTCAGTTGGTTCTGCTTTTGAAGGAACAAATGGCGAACAAGTTAAACAACAATATAAAACAGATATTGAAAATGTTTTAAAAGATCAAGGTTTAAAAATATCATACTATCAACAATCTGGAAATGGTGAAGAAACCAAACTTATTGTAAGATATCAAGATATTGATGGAAAAACCGAAGAACAAATGGAAGAAATTTCTTCCAATGTTGTTGCAAATTTAAAAACAGAACTAAGCCTTGAAGATAGTGCAATTGAACAATCACAACGAATTGGTGCAACTGCATCAAGTGAACTTTTAATAAATTGCTTATTGGCAATGCTTATTGCAGTTATTTTCATGCTTATCTATATTGGTTTCAGATTTGAACTTTCGTTTGGTATTTCTGCAATTGTGGCACTTTCCCATGATTTGCTTATAATGTGTGCATTAATGGCAGTTTTCCAAATTCAAATAAACAGTTCATTTGTTGCAGCATTAATAACAATAATTGGTTATTCAATTAACAACACCATTGTTATTTTTGACAGAATTCGTGATAACAAGAAAAACGAAAAATATGCAAATGTTTCAAATGCATATGTGGCAAACATAAGCATTAAAGAAAGTTTAACCAGAACAATTTACACAACCATAACAACTCTTTTTGCAATTGTTATTCTTGCAATAATTGGTGTTTCTACAATCAGAGAATTTGCACTTCCAATTATATTTGGTTTGCTAGCAGGAACATATTCTTCTATCTTTGTTGCAGGTCCACTTTGGGCAATTATTAACGATAGAACAGTTAAAAGAAATTCAAAAGCAGCAAAAAAATTAGAAAATAACATCTAAAAGGAAACCTCATCTTTTTGAGGTTTTTTATCTATATGGAAATAAGAAAAAACTCAAGCGAAATATTTGATTTTTCAGAAATTAAAGAAATTTCTGAGTTTTTTGATTTGCCAGAATTTGCTGTTGAATATTTGTTCACAAGGGGAATAAAATCCAAAGAAGAAATTAACAAATTTATAAATCCACAACTTAGTGATTTATATAATCCGTTTTTGTTAAGTGGAATGAGTGAAGCTGTTAAACGCACTCAAAAAGCAATAAATAACAAAGAAACAATTCTTGTTTATGGCGATTATGATGTTGATGGCATAAGCGCAACAACAATTCTTTATAGGTATTTAAAAAATTGTAATGCCGATGTTAAATACTTCATTCCTTCAAGAAATGATGATGGCTATGGGCTTAATTTGGAAACATTAAAGCATGTTCTTTCAAAGTTTAAACCTAATCTTATAATAACCGTAGATTGTGGAATTTCATGCTTTGACGAAGTTGAATTTTTAAAGCAAAATGGGGTTGATTGCATTGTTACAGATCATCACGATATTCCTGAAAATGTTCCAAACACAATTGTTGTTAATGCAAAACTTCCAAATCAAGCATATCCATTTAGGGAACTTTGTGGAACTGGTGTTGCATTCAAATTTGTTTGTGCTTTAAGCGGAAAAGTTTTGGAAATTTTTCTTCCAATTGTTGCAATCGCAACAATTCCCGACATTGTTCCACTTATTGATGAAAACAGAATTTTAACTTATTATGGCTTAAAATTATGGGAACAATATGCACCATATGGCATTAAAAAATTATGTGCTTCGCTTGATTTAACAACTTTAAATGCACAAGAAATTTCAATGAAAGTTGCACCACGAATTAATGCTCCTGGCAGGCTAGGAAGTCCTATTGATGCAGTTAACCTATATCTTGAAAAAAATGAAATTGAAATTGACAGAATAATTCAAAAAATTAACGATATTAACAATCAACGAAAAGAATATTGCACAGTTGTTGTTAACGATGTTAAAAAAATGCTTAACAGCATTGACCTCAACAAAAATTATGCAATTGTTTTAAAAAACGAAAACTGGGAAGCTGGAATTTTAGGCATCGCATGTGCAAGAATAAGTGAAGAATATTCCAGGCCAACTTTTTTGTTTTCAAAAATAGGAAATGTGCTTAAAGGCAGTGGCAGAAGTTTTGGCAAAATTAACATAAGCAAGGCAATAAGTGAATGCAGTGAACATCTTATTCAGTTTGGTGGGCATTCAGCAGCAGTGGGCTTAGAGGTTGAAAAAGAAAAGTTTTATGATTTTGCAACAGCGTTAAATCAAAACATAAAAGAAAATTATTCTTCAAACGAATTCACGCCCGTTAAAAACTATGATATTGATTTGCAACCAAACATGCTTACAATTTCAAACATGCAAAAACTTAACAAACTTGAACCATTTGGGTTTGGAAATCCAAGGCCACAATATAAAGTTACATTAAACAAATCTGAACTTAAATATGTTAACCTTGTTAAAGATGCTCATCTTGTAATTAAACATGGAAAACTTGATGCAATTGGATTTAACATGCCAGAGCAACTTAAACTGATAAAAAACAGCGAAAGTGCCGATTTTGTTATTGATGCACAAATAAGTGAATATAACCAAAAGAAAAGTGTTAAATGCAAAATAAATGCTGTTAATGTTAACAACTTTAAATTTGATAGTTCTTATTATTTTGAGTTTTTATATTCACTTGAAAACTTTGAAAATGCTGAAAATTCTTTAAAAGGAACATACACCGAGTTAACAAATAATAACTTAAAAAACATATTTAATAACTTACAACAAAATCCATTTGGAAATGTTTTTCTTTGTTCAACTCAAAAGGGATATAAAAGGTTTGAAGAATTTAAAGAATTTTTAAAAATAAGCAACACTGAATTTAACCAAGTAAATAATAAATCGCTTATAAATTCTTTGGTTTATCAGCCAAATCTTGAAAAATTGCATGGCTATAAGAATTATATTTTACTTGACGATTTATATTCATTTAATTATTTTTCAAAACTTGATAATTCTTCAAAAAACTTTTATTTTTTCAAAAATGAAAAAAATGTAAGTTCAAGTATTGTTAATGTTTCAACTGATAGGGAAGTTTTTAAGCAATATTTCATTGCTCTTAAACAAACAATCGAAAAACGAAAAATTTTTTCAAATTTAACTGATATGTTTTTCTTTTTCCAAAAAGTTAACCCACAACTTAGAACAAATTTTATGCAATTTTCGTTTTGCATAAAAGTTTTTATTGAACTTTCAATTTTCATTAAAGAAGAAACCGCAAACGGAATAAAATTAAATTTAACAAAAAATAATTCAAGCCTTGAAAAATCCGTGCTTTATCAAAACATTCAAAAAAGGTGAAGTTATGCAAACAGATTTTCTTGATAATTTAAAACTTACACTAACACCCGAAAATGCACAAATGCTTTTAAGATGCCAAAAAATTATAAAAGATAAATGTGCAAATCTTCAAAATTTAGGTGAAAATTATTATGAAAGGGCATATAACACTGCTAATTATTTGTGCAGTTTAAACTTAGATTTAAACACAATATTAGCAGGTTTTTTGCATGGTTTTTATATTCGTGAATTAATAACCGATGATGAAATTAAAAATCAGGCTAACAATGAAGTTTTAAACATACTTTCTGCCTTAAAAAAGGTTGAAAACATTGAACATTCATCAAAAGAAGCAGAAGCTGAAAATATAAGAAATATGTTTGTAGCAATGGCAAAAGATATGCGCGTTATCATTGTTAAATTAAGTGATATCCGTGAACGCCTTAATGTTATCTCTTCCCTTGATGAAACCGAGCAAAAAACACTTTTAACCGAAGTTAAAGATATTTATTCACCACTTGCTGAAAGATTGGGGTTAAACAATTTAAAAGGTGATTTGGAAGATGCATTATTTAAGTATTCCAAACCAGAAGAATATGTTGAATTAAGCAAGCAACTTTCGTTAAAGCTTGAACAAAGCACAAAACAAGTTGGCGAAGTTAAAATTGAACTTATAAAAATGCTTGATGAAATACATATTAAGGGTGAAGTTTCAGGGCGTCAAAAAAGAATTTCTTCTGTATATAAAAAAATAAAACTCATTCGCTTGATGCTGTTTATGATCTTATTGCATTAAGGGTTATTGTTGAATCGGTGGATCAATGCTATACTGTTCTTGGCAAAATTCACACATTGTTCCGCCCAATTGACAGATTTAAGGATTATATCGCACTTCCAAAACAAAATGGTTATCAATCACTTCACACAACAGTTTTAAACGAAGAAAATCAACCGTTCGAAATTCAAATTCGAACCACAGAAATGCATCAGTATGCCGAATTTGGTGTTGCTGCACATTGGGTTTATAAGGAAGGTGGCAAGTCAAGCAGTTTCGATAAAAAGTTTGGTTGGATAAGAAAAATTATGGAAGAAAGTAAAAATCTTTCCAACGAAGAATTTGTTGAAGTGCTTAAAACTGATATTTTCAGTGGCCAAATTTTTGTTCAATCCCCACAAGGCAAAGTTATTGCATTTCCAGAAGGTGCAACTCCAATCGATTTCGCTTTTGCAATTCATTCAAACATAGGCGAAAAATGTGTTGGTTCAAAAATTAACGGAAAAATTTGCCCATTAACAACTCAATTGAATAATGGCGATACAGTTGAAATAATAACATCAAATCTTTCAAAGGGCCCATCAAGAGATTGGTTAAATTATGTTGTTTCAAGTGGTGCAAAGTCTAAAATAAAAGCGTATTTTAAACGCGAAATGAAAGATGATAACATCAAAAAAGGCAAAGCAATTCTTGAACAAGCTGCAAAAAATAAGGGTATTCAACTTTATAAGTTGCTTGAAGAAAAATATTTAAATAAACTTTTTTTCAGATATAAACTTAATAACATTGATGAAATGTATGCTTCACTTGGTTATGGAGCATTAACTTCAACGCAAGTTCTTAATAAGTTACAAAATGCTTACAACAAGGAAAATGCCGATGAAATAGCACTTGAAGAACTTAATCAGAAACAAAATAACATTTCTTTGCAAAGTGAAAAGGAAGAAGATGCAATTATTGTAAGAGGCGAAGGCAACATGCTAACAAGATTTGCAAAATGTTGCAATCCAATTCCGGGCGATAGCATTGTGGGTTTTGTTTCAAGGGGCAGGGGTGTAACTGTTCACAGGTCAGATTGTGTTAATGTTCCTTATCTTGATGTTAACAGAATAATTAAATGTTCTTGGCAGGAAGATAAAGTAAAGTCGTTCAATGCATCAATAAGAATTATGGCGCTTGATTCAATGGGTGCATTAAATGAAATAACAAAAATAATTGCCGCACATAAACTTAATATAAGTTCAATATCAGCAAAACCATTAACAAAGGGCAGAAGTTGCATTGATATTTCTTTAACATTTAACAAAAAGGAGCAACTTCCAGTTCTTATAAATCAAATAAAAAATCTTGAAAGTGTTATTGATGCGTTCAGAAGCAGTGCAAAGGAGTAATTATGGAATTTATAACAAATGCCGAAGAATTATATGCAGAACTTAAACTTGTTATCGATATGTTTCATGGCGAAAATGAAAACATAAAAATTATTCATAATCAATCAAAGCAAAGCAATAAATTAATTAACAATTTCAAAATTTTTGCAAATGAACAAGTTTTTGAACATTACACCGAAAATCAAATTGAAAGCAACATTTCACAAATTGAACATAAAAAGCTAGTAAAAAGATACACAAAACTAAGTTTATATTCTGCACTTGCAAAAATAAATAAAAAGGATTTGCCATGGGGAAGTTTAACTGGTGTAAGGCCAACAAAACTTGCTTATGAATTGCTGTCGCAAGGTGTTAAACTTGAAAATATTTCATCAACTTTATCTAAAACTTTCTTTTTAAGCAAACAAAAAGCAGATTTAGTTTGTGAAATTATTAATAATCAAAAATTTTTAGAAATTAAATCTAATTATATAAACTTATATATAAACATTCCATTCTGCACAACAAGATGTAGTTATTGCAGTTTTTTAGCAGGCGAAATTTCAAAATGTAACAGATTTGTTGAACCATATATAAGTGCATTAAAAAAAGAAATTAACGAAGTTAAACAAATGCTTTCAGAAAAAAATTATATTGTTAAAACAATATATATTGGTGGCGGAACACCAACTTCATTAACTGCCGAACAAATTGATGAAATTTTAAGTGACTTAAAATTTCCAACAGTTACAGAATTCACAGTTGAAGCAGGTAGGCCAGACACAATAACAAAAGAAAAACTTGATGTTTTAAAGAAACATAATGTAACCAGAATAAGCATTAATCCACAAACATTTAATAATGATGTTCTTAAAAAAATAGGAAGAAAACACACTTCAAACGATATTATTGAATGCTATAAAATGGCATTGCCATATAACTTTCAAATAAACATGGATTTTATTGCAGGTTTAACTGACGAAACATTTAATTCATTCAAAAATAATATCGATATTGCTTGTGAACTTAATCCGCACAACATAACAGTTCATACTCTTGCAATAAAAAACGGTTCTCGCCTTAAAGAAAGTGAAAGTGAAACTGTTAATTATGAAACAAATGTAACAAAAATGGTTGATTATGCCTATAAAAAATTAAAAGAACATGGTTACCAGCCTTATTATATGTATAGGCAAAAGCATATGCTTTCAAATCTTGAAAATGTTGGATATCACAAAAATAACACACAATGTGTTTTTAATATTGTAAGTATGGAAGAAACATCAAATATTGTTGCTTGTGGTGCAGGTGCAATTTCCAAACGAATTTTTCCAAACGAAAATCGCCTTGAAAGGCAACCAAATGTTAAAGATATTAAAGGCTATATTGAAAGAGTAGACGAAATGATTGAAAAGAAAAAGAATTTTTTCTAAAAATTGTTTACAAATAGTAATTAATGTGTTAAAATAACAAAGTCCTTAAACAAGGTTTCAATGTTAACTCCTAACATGAATGCGTTGTTTTTGGCGTAAATAATATAAAGGAGAGATTTAAAATGGATAAAGCAAAGAAACAAGAAATAATCAATGCCTACAAACAAAGCGAAAATGATACTGGTTCAACAGAAGTGCAAATTGCATTATTAACAGAAAGAATCAATCATTTAACCGAGCATCTTAAAGTTAATAAACAAGATGAACACTCACGCAGAGGTCTTTATCTAATGGTTGGTAAAAGAAGAGGCTTGTTAGATTATTTGAAAAAGAAAGATATTAATAAATTCAGAGATATCAAAAAATCATTAAACATCAGATAAAAGCAGGCAGTTGCCTGTTTTTTCTTAAAAATTAAAAAGGAAAAATAAAAATGGATTGTAAAATTTTTAAAACACAAATAGGTGGCAGAGAAGTTATTATTGAAACTGGAAAATATTGCGGTTTATCAAATGGTTCTTGCCTTGTTCGCTGTGGTGAAACAGCGGTTTTAGTTAATGCAAACATGGCAGATAAACCTCGTGATGGAATTGATTTTTTTCCATTAAGTGTGGATTTTGAAGAAAAAATGTATGCTGTTGGCAAAATTCCTGGCGGATACAAGAAAAGGGAAGGCAGAGCAAGCGATAAAGCAATTCTAACTTCAAGGCTTATTGATAGGCCAATTCGTCCACTTTTTGCAAAAGGTTTCTATAACGATGTTTCAATTGTTGCAACCTGCATGTCTGCTGAACCAGATATTGCACCAGAACCACTTGCTATGCTTGGTTCAAGTGTTGCACTTTCAATTTCAGATATTCCTTTTGAAGGTCCAACAGGTGCAGTTGTTGTTGGTAAAGTAGATGGCGAATATGTTATAAATCCAAATGCAGAACAACGCGAAAAAAGCACAATGCATGTAACTGTTGCAGGAACAAGTGAAGCAATTTTAATGGTGGAAGCAGGTGCAAATGAAGTAACAGAAACTGAAATGCTTGATGCAATTATGTTTGCGCACGAAGAAATTAAAAAGATTGTTGCTTTCCAAAACGAAATTGTTAAAGAAATTGGAAAAGAAAAATTCAAACCAGAACTATTCACTGTAAGTGAACAAATAAAAAATGATGTTGAAGCATACGCAAGTGAAAAAGTGGATTATGTTCTTTCAACATTTAATCGCCAAGAAAGGCAAGCAAGGGAAGATGAACTATATGAAGAAGTTCAAAATCACTTTGCAGAAAAATATCCGGAAGAAGAACAAGTTCGTGAAATTAATCAAGCAATCTATAACTTAATTAAAGTTAAAGTTAGGTCAAGAATTGTTAACGATGGAGTTCGTCCTGATGGCAGAAAAACAACAGAAATTCGCCCAATTTGGTGTGAAGTTGGTGTTCTTCCAAGGGTTCATGGAACAGGTGTTTTCACTCGTGGTCAAACACAAGCATTAACAACATGCACTTTGGGTGCAATGAGTGAAGTTCAAAGGCTTGATGGAATTGATGCAGATGAAGAATTTAAACGCTATATGCATCACTATAACATGCCACCATATTCAACAGCAGAAGCAAGGCCATTAAAATCACCAGGCAGGCGTGAAATTGGTCATGGCGCACTTGCTGAAAGGGCACTTGAACCAATGCTTCCAAGTGTTGAAGAATTCCCTTATGCAATAAGAACAGTAAGTGAAATTCTTTCATCAAACGGTTCAACAAGCCAGGCAAGTGTTTGCGGTTCAACTTTGGCACTTATGGACGCAGGTGTTCCACTAAAAGCACCAGTTGCAGGTATTGCAATGGGATTAATTAAAGATACAGCACAAAACAAAGTTGTTGTTTTAACAGATATTCAAGGCCTTGAAGATTTCCTTGGAGATATGGATTTTAAAGTTGCAGGAACAGAAAAAGGAATAACTGCAATTCAAATGGATATCAAAATTAAAGGAATTGACAGGGAAATTTTAACAACAGCACTTGAACAAGCAAGAGTTGGCAGATTGTTCATTCTTAACAAGATGCTTGAAGTTCTTCCTGCACCAAGAAAAGAACTTTCAAAATATGCACCAAAAATTGAAACATTTAAAGTTGACCCAGAAAAAATTGGTGATATTGTTGGTAAAGCAGGCAAAACAATTAATAAAATTATTGAACAAACAGGTGTTAAAATTGATCTTGAAGACGATGGAACAGTTTATATTCTTTCACCTGATGCAGAAATGCTAAAACAAGCAAAAGAAATAATTTTAACAATTGCAGAAGATGCAAAAGTTGGTCAATCTTATTTTGGAAAAGTTATTAAAGTAACAAATTTTGGTGCTTTTGTTGAACTTGGACCAACAAAAGAAGGCATGATTCATATTTCAAAACTTTCAGATAAAAGGGTTGAAAAAGTTGAAGATGTTGTTAAACTTAACGATGTTGTTAAAGTTGAAGTTATAAAAGTTGATGAAAAGGGCAGAATTGACCTTAAACTTGTTTCAAAACTTTAATTAAATAATATTTCAAAAACCACCTTCATATATTTAAGTAAGGTGGTTTTTTCTATGAATTTAAAAGTTTTTAGGAATGTTATTTCAAATATAGTTATATGTTTTGTTATAGTTGCAATTGTTTATGTAACAAGTGGAGTAAGTGCAATTGTAACTTCAAGCAATGATGGAACAAAAGCAATTTATAGGGGTAATACAGAAAACAAGAATGTAAGCATTATGATTAATGTTTATTGGGGAACTGAATATATTGAACCAATGATTGATATATTGCAGTCAAAAGGTGTTAATGCAACTTTTTTTATTGGTGGAATTTGGGCAGTTCAAAATGAAACATTATTAAAAAAAATTCATGAACTAGGATATGAAATTGGAAATCATGGATATAACCATAAGGACCACGATAAATTAACAGCAGATCATAACAGGCAAGAAATAACAGCAACGCATGAAATTGTTAAAAGGGTAACTGGTGTTGAAATGAATTTATTTGCACCACCAAGTGGTGCTTATAATAATGTAACAATAAATGTTGCAAATGAACTAGGCTATAAAACAATAATGTGGACGCTGGATACAATTGACTGGCGTGATAAGAACACAAATTTAATTTATTCAAGGGCAACAAAAAAACTTACAAATGGTGCACTTGTTCTTATGCACCCAACACAAAACACAGTTGAAGCACTTCCTGATATAATTGATTATTATATTGAAAATAACTTTCAAGTTGTGAATGTAAGCACAAACATTGCATTTAGTTGATAATTATAAAAAAAAGGGATATAATTATTGCATAGCACTTTAAACATTCGGAGAAATAAGGGTATTATGCAAAAAATTCACACATATAAATCAGGTTTAAGATTGGTTGTTAATGCTATGCAAGGCATAAATTCTGCATGCGTAAGCGTGTTTGTTAACACTGGAAGCATTAATGAAAATGATAACAATAATGGAATAAGTCATTTTATTGAACACTGCTTTTTTAAGGGAACAAAAAAAAGAACAGCGAAAGATATTGCTGTTTTTGCAGATGAAATTGGTGCTAATATTAATGCATTTACAACAAATTTTTACACTTGTTATTATACGCGAACAATTAAAGAAAATCTTGAAAATTGCTTTGAACTGCTTTCAGATATGTTAAATAATTCAACTTTTAATGAAGATGAATTAAATAAGGAAAGAAAAGTTATTTTGGAAGAAAAAGCAATGTATGAAGATGATCCTGCTTCAACATGTGAAGAAGTTTGCACATCAACATTTTATAAGGGTAAACCGCTTGAACGCACAATAATCGGCACAACAAAATCTTTAAATAAAATCAACCAAAAAGCAATAAAAGATTATATCAAAAAATTCTACACACCAAATAACATAATTATTGCTGTTGCAGGCAATGTTGATTATGAAAACGCAAAAAAATTATGTGATAAATATTTTCAAAGTTATTTTAAAAATGAAATTAATAAACCAATTGTAAATAAAAATGAAGGCGAACATAAGCCACAAAAAAGTTTGCAAATTCACACAAAAAAAGATATCGAGCAAGATCATATCTGTGTAATGTTTCCAACACCAAATATATTTTCTAAAAAATTGCCACAACTTAATGTTTTTAACACAATTTTTGGTGGAATGATGAGTTCAAGATTATATCAACGAATTCGTGAAAATTTGGGTTATGTTTACACAATTCAATCAATGGTTAAACCAAATAAATTTGGTGGTGATTTGTGCATATATTTTGCAACAACACCACAAAACACCGAAGATGCAATAAAACAACTTAAAGAAGAAATTGAAATTGTTAAAAAACATGGCATCACACAAAAAGAGTTAGATAAAGCAAAATCAAACTATAAAAGCTCATTGCTTGTTCGATGCGATAATCCAACATACATTGCAAATAATGCATGTGTTCAATTGCTAAATTATGGAAAAATAACAAGCATTGAGAAGCAGGTTGAAAACATTGAAAAATTTAAAGTAACAACTGTGAATAAAATAATAGATGTTATTTTTAATAACAATTTCGCAATAAGCGTTGTTTCAAAAACAAACAATAAAAAACTAATTGAAATATTTAATGGAAAAAAATAGGCATTAATTTGTCTGTTTTTTTGTTGAAAAATTTAAGTTGATATGTTAAAATAAATTTAACATAGGGGGAAATTAAGATTGGCACTTTATAGCAAGTCATCTCAACAATCAATTAACAACAAGCCAAATCATTCAAAAATTTTTGGCATAGTTTTATGTTGCCTTTCAGCAATTATGATTGTTTGCTTAACATTTTCTTTTCCAGTCTTTGTTTCAAACTTAATATATGGCATATTTGGTCTTTCAAGTTATGCAATATTTTCTTTTTTACTTATTGTTGGAACTTCACTTATAACAAATAAAAAACTTATAAAAAATTTAAAATATTTTATTTTTGTTTTATGTGCAGTTGTTTGTGTGTTAATCTTTCTTCATATCATACTTTCAAAAAATGCACTTCAAACATCTAATTTTAATCAATATATCTCATATTGCTATAACTTTAAAAACACCATTGGTGGTGTTCTTTTGGGTTTAATAAGTTATGCGCTTTTTAAATTGTTAAATGTTGTTGGGGCTTGTGTGTTAGTTGCAATATTCCTTGTTGTTTTTGTTGGGTTAAGCGTTGATACTTTTCTTAAAACTGACAGCATAACAGTTAAATCTCAAAAAATCAGAGATAAAATCATGCTTAATGAAGTTGAAAGAATTTCTAAAAGGAAAAAATTAAAAACAGAAAAGCAACCTTTATTAAATAATGATGAACCTGTAATAAATCCACTTCAAACTAACCAAGAAAAACAAAATAATATACTGTTTGAATCAAACAGCAGTGTTATTGAAAACACTTATTATAAACCAAAAACAAGTGAAGAACGCAGAAAATACATTCTAACACCACCATCAATGAATGAATTATATAATTTTTCCAGAAAAACTTCATCAAAAGATCCTTATAATAACACAATTTCAAATTCAACCCTTCCTGCAAGACCATCAAAAAATCCATTTATTAATGAAGAAAGTTTGCAAAAGAATAGGGAATTTTTAAAAAGCACATATCCAAATTATAAAGAGAAAAGTGTTAATAACAATAACGAAAATACATTTGATATTCAATCATCAAAGCAAAACTCATTTCAGTTTAATAACGAATCAGAAAATCAAACCTTACAAACACAAAATCTTAAAAATGAAAGTTCATTTGATATTGAAGAAGATTTTGTTAATTTTAAACTTGAAGAACTGAAAAATAATATCAACTTAAACACACAACCAATTGTTCCACCAAGCAGTTCAAGGGCAAGTTTGTTAAATTCAACAATTAACAATCAATCTTCGCCAACCTTAAATAACGATGAAACAGAAGAAGATTATGGAAACATACATTCTGTCACAGAACCAGTTTCAATTTCCAACTTCACATCTGAAAACAACAATCACACTGAAAATAACAGATTTTCTAATTCTTCAAATTTAAACAGCGAAAACAGTTATAACAGATTTAACACAGATAATATCGACGAAAGTAATAACAGGTTTAGTGAAAACAGTTCTAGGTTTAGCGAACATAACTCATTTGATTCCGTAAACATTTCAAATAATATATCTCAATCAAAACCTAAAACAAGAAAACAATATATAAAACCGCCAATCGATTTATTGAACACAATATCTTCTAACATTTCAAATGATGATGCTGAATGTCAAACTAATGTTGCAATTCTTGAACAAACTCTTGATGATTTCAGAATTCCAGCAAAAGTAAGGCAAGTTACAAAGGGTCCAGCAGTAACCAGATATGAAATTCAAATGCCCGCAGGTATAAGTGTTAAAAAAGTTCAGCAACATGCCGAAGATATTGCAATGGCACTTTCTGCAAATGGCAAAATTCGAATTGAAGCACCAATTCCAGGTAAAAATGCAGTAGGTATTGAAGTTCCAAATCGTGAAATTGCAACCATTGGTTTGCGTGATGTTATAGATAGCGAAAACTTTACAAAAGCAACTTCACCATTAACCTTTGCATTGGGAAAAGACATAACTGGTGAAGCAAAAATATGTGATTTAAGAAAGTTAACACATATGCTTGTTGCAGGCACAACTGGAAGCGGAAAAAGTGTTTGCATGAACACACTTATTGTTTCAATGATGTATAAATCTTCGCCCGAAGATTTGCGATTTATATTGATTGACCCAAAACGAGTTGAATTTGCAGTATTTAATGGAATGCCACACCTTATGTTGCCAGAAGTAATTTCGGAACCAGAAAAAGCACTTAATGCATTAAGTTGGTGCATTAAAGAAATGGAACGCAGATATGGAATTATTGAAGAGTCAAGGGTGAAAAATCTTAAAGAATATAACGAAACACAAGAAGTGTTAAGTGGTGAAAAACCAAAACTTCCGCTAATTGTTGTAATTGTTGATGAACTTTGTGATTTAATGATGTTTAACAAAAGGGAAGTTGAAGAAAAAATTCTTAAACTTGCACAAAAATCAAGGGCAGCGGGAATTCATCTTGTTCTTGCAACACAAAGGCCATCAGTTGATGTTATAACAGGAACAATTAAAGGCAACTTACCAAGCAGAATTGCATTTGCTGTAACAAGTTTTCCAGATAGCAAAACAATTCTTGATTGTGGTGGAGCAGAACGATTGCTTGGAAAAGGTGATATGCTTTATGCACCACAAGAATTGCCAGAGCCTGTAAGACTTCAAGGTGCATTTATTTCAAACAATGAAGTTGAAGCAGTTGTTGAATTTATTAAACAAAACAACGAAACGGATTTCGATGAAGAAACAAGCCATAACATAGTTTCAAAACAAAATGCAAAATCTGGTGGCGGATCTTATGATGCAAGTGAAGATTTTGATGACTTCTTCACAGATGCATTAAGATTGGTTATTGAAAATGGCAGTGCATCAGGTTCATTTATTCAACGCAGATTGGGCATAGGTTATAACCGTGCCGGAAGGATAATTGACCAAATGGAACGAGAAAAATTTATTGCACCAAGCGATGGAAGCAATAAGCCTCGTGCAGTTTATATAACAATGGAAGAATTTGAAAGGAGATTTAATAACTAATGATAACACCATTAACAACAGAAGATTTATTAAAGAAAAGAATTGGAATGATTTCACTTGGGTGTGATAAAAACAGGGTTGATAGTGAATATGTTTTATATTTACTTAAAGAATATGGTTTCAGCATAACTCCTAGCA
>JAZUCT010000025.1:0-15030 GCA_045639255.1 Clostridia bacterium | reverse complement strand
ATATATTAAAAAATATATAATGTCAATATTCAACTGTTACAAAACTGCATAAAAAAACAAAAAAATCACATCTTAAAATTAAGGTGATTTTATGAAAAATTTAAGAAAATCAAAAAATAATAAGCATAAAAAATCAAAACAAAAAAAGGGAATAACTTGGAAAGATATAATTCTTTCAAGTTTTCTGTTTGCAGTTATTTCGTTTTTTGGAATAACTTGTTTTATTGGTGAAATCAGAAATCAAATTTTTGTTGCTCAGCGTGAAGCATATCTTCAAGTGGAAAAGCAACAGGCACTTGAAAACGAACTTCAAACACTAAGAAAAAAAGTAAGTGGTTATGAAAATGCAGAAAAACAAAAAATCGAAACCAAACAACAACCTGAATCCAAGCAAAAAAATGAAGAAAAGCAAAAAGAAAAAACAAAACTAACACTTTCAACATTGAAAAACATTGAAACAACATATCCAATTGTTAAAATTAAATATAACAATCAAACTTTCACAATAAATTCACAATCTTTCATATATAATTCAAACATTCACACACATCTAAACAATGCTTTTTTATATTCACGCAATGATTCGCTTGAAGATAGGTTAAAAATAACAAATAAACTTATACTTGAAGGTTTTTCGCATGAACAGGCGTTTTATTTTATGTTTGGAAATTTGGAACCACGCATAAAAAACATATTTTCAGTGGTGGAGCATGAAAGCCAAAACGCAAGCGTAAAATTTTTTCCAGAACTTAAAAACATGTTTCAATACATACCTGAAATTAACAAAGTGGAAGTGAACAAAGAAGCCTTTTTTGAAGATTTTATTAATTTATTAAACACATATACATTCACAAAAACAAAGAATAATGTTCTTAACATTAAAACAATTGAAACAAAGCCTCAATTCACCGTTGAAAATTTACAGCAAAACAGCAAACTTATAAGCAGTTTTTCAACAAGTTTTGCAGGCGGTCAAACAGGAAGAATAAAAAACATTGAAAAAGCGTTAAGTTTTGTTAATGGTGTGGTTTTGCAACCAAACGAAGTTTTCAGTTTTAATGCACGAACCAGTCCGCACACGCTTGAAAACGGATATTCAACCGCAAAAATTATTGAAAACGGAAAGTTTGTCGATGGTGTTGGTGGTGGAATTTGTCAGGCAAGCACAACTTTATATAATGCAGTTGTGATGGCAGACCTTGAAGTTAAACAAGTGCAAAATCATTCGTTGCCAATAGGTTATGTTAAATTGCCATTCGATGCAATGGTTTCAACTGGAAGTGATTTGGTTTTTAAAAATAACAAGCAATTTCCAATTTATCTTAAAGCATTCACAACCAGCACAGATGCTTGTGTTGAAGTTTATGGAACACCTTTTGAAGATGGTTTAACCCTTAAAAGAAAAAGCGTGCTTATTGAAACACTTGAAGCAACCGAACCAATTGTTAAAACCGATTTAACTGGCGAGTTTTCAAATCTTATTAAAGAAAATGGCGGAAGTTACACCCAAAAACAAGCCCTAAGTGGCTATGTATATGAAGGTTACATTCAATATTTTAAAAACAATAAATTAATTGAAGAAAAGCTTGTTCGAAAATGCAAATATTTGCCACAAAAGGCAATTGTTTATGTTGAAAGTTAATTAAAAACACTTTAAAAAATTCTCTTATTGTGCTAAAATGCTAAGTGGGAGAATTTTTATGTTTAATTATGCTCAAATAATCAGTTCGCTTATATCTGTTGATGGAATTGACTTTAACACAATTAAAAATTTAATTGTTGAAACCAAGGATTTAGTTAATGGTGATTTTTCATTGCCATGTTTTCAGTTTGCAAAAGTTTTAAGGCAAAGCCCAATGGCAATTGCGCAAAATATTGCTGAAAGTTTTAATAACAAATATCATCCTTTCGATAAAATTGAAGCAGTAAATGGTTATGTTAATTTCTATGTGAACCGTGAAAAGTTTTGCGAAGATTATTTTAAGCATTGTGAAGATAATTTAATTATATCTAACAAAAAATATTCAGGCAAAACATTATGTATGGAATATAGCAGTGTTAACTTGGCAAAATATATGCATGTTGGACATTTATCAACCACAGTTATAGGCGAAAGTTTGGCAAGAATAAACTCTGCACTTGGTTATAATGTTGTTCGAATGAACTATGTTGGCGATTGGGGAACGCCTTTTGGAAAAATGATTTCAGCATATAAACTTTGGGGAAACAAAGAAGATGTTAACAAAAGGGGTGTTGATGCTATTCAGGATTTATATATTCGTTTTGCAAAAGAAAGCGAAACAAATCCAGAACTTGAACAATTGGCAAGGGACACTTTTAAATCACTTGAACAAGGCGATAAAGAAACACTTGAAATTTATAAATGGTTTATCGATGTTACCATTGATGAAACAAAAAGATTAACAAATCTTTTGGGTGTAAATTTCGATACTTGGCGTGGCGAAAGTTATTATAAAGATAAAATGCAAGAAATTGTTGAAATGCTTGAAAGCAAAAATTTATTGCAAGAAAGTCAGGGTGCAAAAATTGTTGATTTGGAACAACATAAACTTGGCGTTTGCCTTGTTCAAAAAAGCGATGGAACAAGCATATATGCAACCCGTGATATTGCTGCTGCCATAGATAGATATAACACTTATAAGTTTGATAAAATGATTTATGTAACAGCCGTGCAACAAAAATTGCACTTTCAACAATTCTTTAAAGTTTTGGAGTTGGCTGGATTTGAATGGGCAAAAAATCTTGAACATTGCTATTATGGCATGATTTCACTTCCCGAAGGAAAAATTGCATCACGAAAAGGCAAACAAGCATTGTTAAAAGATATTTTAAACGAAGCCCTTAAAAGTGCAAAAAGTGTTATTGAAAATCGTGGCGATCAGTTAATTGATATTGATGAAACTTCACAAAAAGTTGGAATTGGTGCGGTTGCATATTGCCCGTTAAAAAATGAAAAAATAAAAGATACTGTTTTTGATTTGCAAAGTGCATTAAGTTTTGAAGGCGAAACTTCACCTTATATGCAATATTCTTATGCAAGGGCAAACAATATTCTTGATAAAATTGAACTTAAAAGCCTGTGCGGTGTTAAACCAAACTATTCAAGTGTTGCAGACGATAACACTTTTGCACTTATAAAAGCGCTTTCAAATTTTGAAAAAACTGTTAATCTTGCAGCCGATAATTCAGAGCCAAGCATAATTTCAAAATATTTAATTGATATTTGCAAAATGTTTAATAAATTCTATCACGATAACAGGGTGGCGGGCACAGAACCTGCTGTTATGTGTGCAAGGGTTAATTTATGCATGCAGTTTGCAAAAATTTTAAAATTTGGGCTTAACTTAATTTGCATTGAATGCCCAACAAAAATGTAAAATAACAAAAGGAAAAATTGCTATGTTTTGCAAATTCAGTTCTCAATTTGTAATGTCTTCTAACACATTAATCGATAATGTGTTTTTGCAAGAGTTCATGCCTTCTGAAAATGGCGAATATGTTAAAGTTTATCTTTATGGCTTATATTTTTGTTCTGCAAGGCCAGACGCCACACTTGAAGAATTTGCAAAGGATCTTAATCTTACCGAAGAAGATGTTATAAATTGCATGTATCATTGGCAAGAAAAGGGCTTAGTTCAAGTTTTAACCGAACAACCTTTTCAGGTTAAATATTTGCCAATAAAATCTGTTATTGAAAATTCCAGAAAATATAACAAAGATGAATTTGTTAATTTCAACATTTCTGCACAAGAACTTATTAATGGCAGAATGATTTCGGTAAATGAATATACAGATTATTACACACTTATTAAAAGTTTTGGCTTGTCTCAAGATGCACTTTTGCTAATAATTAAATATTGTGTTGAACAAAAAGGCAACCGAGTTGGTTCAGCATATATTTTAACTGTTGCAAAAAATTGGGTATATGAAAAAATATTAACCGAAGAAGCAGTTATAACAAAACTTCAAGAAATGCAAGCAAGAAGTCCGGAACTTCAAGATGTGTTTAAATGCCTTGGTTTAAAACGAGTTGCAAACTATAACGATTATAACATGCTTAAAGTTTGGCATAAGGAATTTGGTTTTAATCAAGAAACTATATTATATGTTGCAAAAAAATTGAAAAACAAAGGTGGAATGGAAAAACTTCATTCAAAACTTGTTAAATATTTTGAAGCGGGATTGTTAAGCATAAAAGAAATTGAAGATTTTAACAATTCCTATAACGAAATGTTTGAATTGGCAAAAAATATTTGCAAAAATCTTGGCATATATTATGAAAATTATGAGCCAGTTATTGAAAACTATGTTAACAAATGGTTAAACATGGGTTTTGAACCAGAAATGCTTTTATCTTATTCAATTAATTGCTTTAAAAAAGGCATAAAATCGCTTGAAGGCATGCATTTAAATCTTGAAAAACTTCATAAACTTGGAATTGTAACTTTAAGTGCATTTACACAATATGTCGAACAAAATATTCAAGCAGACAACTTAATTCAACAAGTGCTAAATTCTGCTGGGCTTATTCGAAAAGTTAATCAAGCAGATAGGGAATTTTTCAATATATGGTGTAATCAATGGAATTTCTCAGTTGAATTAATAAACTTTGTTGCATCTTTATCTGTTGGAAAAATGCAACCAATGAGTTATATTAACAAAGTTCTTTTAAGTTTTAAAGAACAAAACATATATTCAATTGAACAAGCAAAACAATCACAAATTCCACAAATAAACACACGAATATCAACAAACAATTTTACACCAAGAAGTTATACAAGAGAAGAATTAGATAGTGTGTTTGCAAACTTAGATGAGGTAAAGTTTTAATGATAAAATCGGAAATTTTAAAACAACTTAATGCCGAGTTTTTGGCAAAAAAACAACTTGCAGAAAAGCAAGCAGAAAATAATTTGTTTTTTGCATTAAAAAATCAAGATTATGCATACCTTGATAAACAAGTTAATGTGTTAACAATTGAAATTGCTAAGGCTGAATTTGATAACAATTTAACAGAAGCAAAATCGTTAAGAAAACAAAAAGAAAAACTTCAAGCAGAACAAGAAAAAATGCTTAACAAAATGGGCTTAACATTAAAATCATTAAAACCAAACTATGCATGTGTTCATTGTGCCGACACTGGTTTTATAAAAGGCAAACCATGCAAGTGTTTTAAATCAGCACTTTCAAATAAACTGCTTGAACAAAGCAATGTTAAACTTGAAAATCTTGCAAACTTTAATAAATCAAATTTTAATATTTTTGCAGATGAATATAAAAATGAAATTTTAAAAATATATAAATTAATGCAAGAGTTTTGCGAAAAATTTCCAAACACAAACAATAAAACAAAAATAGTTTTCTCTGGCGGAACCGGAACAGGCAAAACATTTTTATTGGAATGCATTTCAGCAGAACTTTTAAGAAAAGGCCATTTTATATATTATACAACAGCTTTTAATCTTAACAATCAATTGCTTAAATATCATATTGCACCACTTGAAGAAAAACAAGGCATAATTAATTCATTCTTAGAATGCGACTTATTAATTATTGACGACCTTGGCACAGAACCCATAAGAAAAAATGTAACAATTGAATATCTGTTTGCAATAATAAGCGAGCGTTCAATTAATTCAAAACATACAATAATTTCAACAAATCTTCACCCAGAAGATATTTTAAACACTTATGGTGAACGAATTTATTCAAGAATTGTAGATGATTCAAACAGCACCGTATTTTCTTTTCCGGGTAAAGATATAAGATTAAAAAGGAAATAGATATGACATTTGAAAATTTTTTACACACACTTGGTCACACCTGCAAAGATGCCCTTAAAACATTGCCAATTTTATTGTTGGCATATTGGCTTATTTCATTTTTTGAACATTCTAAGCAAGAAAATTTTATTCATAAAATGAAAGGCAATGTTTCAACGGTGTTTGTTGGTTCACTTTTAAGCATTGTGCCTCAATGTGCATTTTCTGCATTCAGTGCAGATATGTATTCCAAGAAAAAAATTCCACTTGGAACACTTGTTGCAATTTTTATTGCTTGCAGTGATGAAGCACTTCCATTGCTTATAAGTCAACTTGGAAATAAAGCAAGCATTTGGGATATAATATTATTAATTGCCGGAAAACTTGTTTTGGCAATTATTGTTGGGCTTATAATTAACATAATTTTTTCCAAACGCAACAAACAATATGAAATTCATCACCATCACCATGAAGATGAAAACTGCCATTGTTGTGCCGATTCTGTGTTTGTTGATACCATTAAGCAAACACTTAAAATTTTCACACTTGTTCTTGTTTCAACATTTGCAATCAACTTGGCGATTGAATTAATCACACTTGAAAAATTGCAAGCTTTTATGCTAAGTGCTGGAAATTTATCAATATTTCTTGTTTCACTTGTTGGGCTTATTCCAAGTTGTGCAAGTTCAATTTTAATCATAGAAATGTTTTTAAGCAATATAATAACTTTTGGAAGCATGTTTGCAGGGCTTGTTGCTGGTGCAGGGCTTGGTTACATTGTGTTGTTTAGGCGTAACAGACCTATTTGGAAAAACATTTTAATTGTTCTTGCAATGTATCTTATAGGTGTTGCAAGTGGCTTTCTGTTTAATTTAATTTTAAGTTTAATTTAATTTTTAAACTCACAAAAGATAAAAATATTTTAAGTTTTTTGTGAGTTTTTTGTTATGCAATGGTTAGTTGATTTAATTCTAAAAATTTTTGGTGGAAATCCATATTTAAGTGTTATTGCATTTTCATTTTTGCCTGTTATTGAAATAAGGGGTGCAATTCCGCTGGGTGTTAATATGGGTTTAACAATTTGGCAAAGTTTTCTGTTCTCTTTAATGGGCAGTTTTTTTGCAAGCATTTTAATTGTTTTCTTATTGCCGTATATTCTTAAACTTTTGGAAAAAACCAAATTTTACCAAAAGTTTTTAAACATCTTATTGCCTAAAATTGAAAAGCTGAAAAACGGGAAATTTAACATATACTTTGCTCTTATGTTTTTTGTTGCAATCCCAATTCCTTTAACAGGTGTTTTTACCGGAAGTTGCTTGGCATGCATTTGCAAACTTAACAAGTTAAAAAGTTTAATTGCAATTAATGCGGGAAACATTATTGCAGGAACAATAATAAGTTTAATAACATTGCTGTTTGGAAGTTTTTCAATTTATATAACATTATTTTTTATGGTTATGATGATAGTGCTTGTTGTTGTGTATTTGACAAAATTATTAAAATAGTTTAAACTAGCGCAAGTATGGAAAACTCACCAATGAAAAGTTGCATTCTTGCAAGTGGAAGCAAAGGAAATTGTTTATATATTGCATCGCAATCAACAAAATTGCTTGTTGATTGTGGTCTTTCGCTTTCTAACATTGTTTCAAGGCTTAATCAAATAGGCGTAAATCCAACCGAAATAGATGGAATTTTGTTAACGCATGAACATTCTGATCACTGCAAAGGTGTTGGTTTGCTTGCAAACAAATATAACATTCCAGTATATTTCTATTTCGATAATTTTGAAAAACTTAATCATTCTTGCAAAGTGGTTAAAGATAATTTGCAAAGGTTCTTTTATTTGCAAAATTTTGTAATTGGCGATATTAATGTAACACCTTTTGAATTACCACACGATAGCAATAAAAATTTGGGTTACAGTTTTGAACATAACAATAAAAAAATATCAATAGCAACAGACCTAGGATTTGTTTCTATTGATACTTTTAACCACCTAAAACACAGCACAATATGCTATCTTGAAAGTAATCACGATGAAGAAAAACTTATGAAGAATGATAAATATACCGCATCTTTAAAACGCAGAATTCTTTCTCAAATTGGGCATCTATCAAACAAAGATAGTGCAAAAACAATTGTTAATCTTGCGCTTACTGGAACAAAACAGGTTGTGTTATGCCATCTAAGTGACGAAAATAACACTCCAATGCTTGCATATTCAACCGTTAAACAAGTTTTGCTTGAAAACGATATAATTGAAGGCACTCATATTGCTGTTGATGTTGCAATGCAACACACGGTGGGAACATTGTTCACTTTGGATTAAAAAGTTCTATCTTGAAGCAGAACCAGAACAATTTTTTCCGCAGTTTGAACAGTTAGAGCAATCACCACAAGAGTTTCTGTTTGAAACACTTGATTTTAAACCTGCTCTGCTGCTGGTTGAAGAGTTTTTACTTTTTCTCATAATGGTAACTCCTTTTTAAAAATCACTTATGCGCAAAAGTGCAGCCAAAACAAACTTTGGCAAAGTTATTATTTGTAAAAGAATGTAAAAATATGTTAATAAATTTATATTGGTTTTCTTTGACATTTACGAATTAATATAGTATAATATTTTTGAAATTTAAGGGAGAAGTATTTATGACATTTGGTCAAAAGTTAAAACAATTAAGAAAAGAAAAACATTTTTCTCAAAGCGATATTGCCAATTTTTTAAAAGTTGATCAAACAACAATTTCCGTTTGGGAACTTGATAAATGTGAACCTAATTTTAAAACATTGAAAATAATTTCAATTGCTTTTAATGTTTCAATCGATGAACTTTTGTCAGACTATTAAAAATAACAAAAAAAACTCTGTTAAAACAGAGTTATTTTTTTTATAATTTTGAAATTTCATTTTTAAGTTGATTTGAAATATCGTTATCTTGCAATGCATAAAAGATATTTGCCATAACATAACCAAGTTTTGTTCCAGTATCAAATCGTTCACCTTTAAGGGTTAGGGCATAAAGTTTATCATCTTTCGCAAGCAATTCAAGTGCATCTGTGAAATTTGTTTCCTTATTAAAATTTTCATTTGCAATTTCAAGTTTTTCAAAAATATCATTTGTTAACAAATATTTTCCAATTGCACATAAATTTGAAGGTGCTTTATCAACGGCGGGTTTTTCAACAATAGTTTCAATCAAAAGCCCATTTTTATTTTGCTTAACATCTAAAATTCCATATTTATAAACATCTTCTTTTGGAATTTCATAACAGCCAAGAACGCTGTGTTTAACATTGTTAAATTCGTTAATTAATTGCTGAGTTGCACTCAAATTTGGGTTATAAAACATTTCATCGCCAAAAGCAACAATAAATGGTTCACCGCAAGTAAATTCTTTTGCAATAAGCAATGCTTCTGCAACACCACGAGGTTCATAAACTCTTTTATATGTTATTGTTGCAAGCTTACATGGTTTAAGTGCTTTATCCAAAAGTTCAAATTTATTTTCTTTTTCCAAGGTTTCAAAAAGTTCAGGTGTTTTATCAAAATGATTCATTAAGCATTCCCTGTTTCTGCCAATAAGCAAAAGAATGTCGGTAACACCGCAAGCAGATAATTCTTCAATTAAATATTGAATAATTGGTTTATCCACAACAGGAAACATTTCCTTTGGAACACTTTTTGATGCAGGTAAGAACCTTGTTGCAAGACCACTTAAGGGAATAATTGCCTTTTTAACTTTCATAATTTATCTCCTTAAAAACTTTAAAATTAATTAAATCTATGATATTATATAATATATAAAAAAATAATTCAAGCGGTAACAATAATAATGGCAAAATTAAAACAGCACAACAAAACTGAATATTCTTTAAACATCATAGAATCAAATTCAAATAAAGTTGAAATTGAAAATTTATCAAACAGATTTAAACCAACAATTTCAAACTTTTTTGTTGCAAAAAATAATTTTATAAAGTCAAAATGTCCATACCTAAAACAATGCGGAAATTGTAAGTTGCTTGAAGTTAACTATCAAACTCAACTTGAACTTAAACAACAATTTGTTAACAATCTGTTTTCAAAGTTAACACATAAAATAAATAAAATTGAAGGAATGTTTTATCCTTTTAAATACAGAAATAAAGTTCATTTAAGTGTTGCATATCAAAACGGAAAAACTGTTGTAGGATTTATTCAAGAAAATTCTTCAAAAGTAACTGAAATTCCAAAATGTTTAATTCACGATTCTTGGTTTGAAATTGTTTATGAAGAGATAAAAACTTACATAAAACATTCAAAAATTAAAGCATATTCAAAACAAACCGAAGAAGGCGAGTTACGATATGTTGTTGTAAGGCACTTAGATGGTGAATTGCTTATAACCTTAGTTGCAACAAAGGATATTTTTAATGGTTTAAAACAATTATATTTGGCATTAAAACAAAAGTTTAAAAATGTATGTTTATACATAAATATTAACACAACAAAAACAAGTGCAGTGCTTTCAAATCAGTTTATTCACAAGTTTGGTGGCAAAACCATTCAAGGCACAATGTGTGGAATAAAATTTAACATAAGCCCAAAAAGTTTTTTGCAAGTAAACACTCAAATTGCAACAAAAATTTATAATAAAGTTTTTGAAATTTTAAACATTAAACAAGGTCAAGTTGTTTTGGATTGTTTTTCTGGAATCGGCATTTCAAGTTTGGTTTTTGCCAAAAATGGTGCAATGGTTGAAAGCATAGAAATTGAAAAAAATGCATGCAATGATGCAAAAATTTTAGCAAAAAACAATAATTTAAGTGAAAAAATTCATATAAATCAAGGTGATTGCAATGTTTTGCTTAAAGAAATTTCATCAAAATATTCAAATGCAGTAATGTTTGCAGATCCACCAAGAAGTGGATTGGGAAGTGAATTTATTTATTCAGTTCTTAATTCAAATATTAAAAAAATTGTTTATCTTTCTTGTAACCCTTTAACTTTAAGAACAGATTTAATTGAACTTACAAAAACAAACAAATTTGAAATTGATTCAATAACTCCGTTTGATATGTTCCCCCACACAAAGCACATAGAAGTTCTTGCGGTATTAAATTATAAATATACAAAGGATTGAATAGTTATACAAAATGAAAACAAACATTTATATTTCAAATAACTTAATAAGCAGTGCAAAAAAAATGTTTTCGGCACTTGATATAAGCACACAAAAACATTATGTTATTGTGCCTGACCGTTTTTCGTTAACAGTTGAAAAACAAATATTAAAATTGCTTAATCAAAAGTGTTGTTTTAATGTTGAAGTTTTAACACTTTCAAGGCTTGTTAACCGCTACATAAAAAACGAAAATAAAAAGTTACTTACAAAAAACGAAAGCATAATGCTTATAAAAAAATGCGTTATAGAAAATCAAAGCAAATTAAATTGTTTTAAGCAAAGTTCAAAAACAGAAAACTTTTGTGAAAATATTTTTGAAACAATAATGCAATTAAAAAGTTGCAATATAACACCATCTCAAATAACAGAAGTTAAATTATCTTCAAGTTTAAATATTAAATTATCTGATATAAAGTGCATTTACGAAAGTTATGAAAAATATCTTAAAGAAGAATACATTGATTCTTTTAATAAGTTAAATTTATTTTGTGAAAATCTTTATAAGCACACCGAATTAAAGCAATATAACATTTCATTTGCGTTTTTTGATAACTTCACTCCCTTAATTTTAAAAGTTATAAGTAATTTAATGCGAAATTGCAAAAGCGTTAACTTTGCACTTCAACTTGCTGATAAAAATCAAAATAATGGGCATGTTTATTGTTCAGATATGTTTAATCAAATAATGCTTGAAGCAAAAAGCAATGCTATCCAACCAAATTGTGTTTATTGTAAGGAAGAAAATAATCTTCAAAACTATTTAAGGGAAAATCTATATTCCTACAAAGATAACACATTTATTGCAAATCAATTTGCTCCACTTTTGTGTTCTTTCACAACAATTCAAAATGAAATTGAATATATCTGTTCAAGCATTCAAAGGCAAGTTGTTGAAAATGGTGAACGATATTTAAACTTTTCTGTTGCATGTGCAAACAGTGAATTATATTTTCCCGCAATAAAAAGTCAATTCCAAAAATTAAATATTCCATTTTATATTGATCAATCTAAAACTTTAAATCAAACAGTGTTAAGCAATTTAATAATTAATTGTTTAAACTATTTTGATAATTATAAAACAAAAACAATTTTCTTTAATATTCTTGATAACCCAATTTTAAATTTGGAACATAATGAAATTAATAATCTTAAAAATTTTTGTTTAAAATATAACATAACGCATTCATTTCAAAATCAATTTAAAATAGGTAACAATGAACACAATTATGTTCAATGTGAAGAAACAAGAAAAAAAGTGTTTCAATTCATAGATGTTTTTAAAAATCTTAAAGATTGTGAAACCGTTAATGATTTTGTATTTATAGGAAAAACATTCTTAGAAAATTCACATTTAAATGAAAATTATTTAAATTTTATTGAAAAATTGCAATATATTGATAAATTTCAATATGACATTGAAAAACAAGCACATGAAAAAATGTTAAATATTTTTTCAAACATAAATGCTATTTTAAACAATCAACAAATAACATTAAATGAATTCATTCAAATTTTAAAAAGTGGAATAAAAAGTTGTAACATTTCAACAATTCCATTAAGTGTGGATTGTGTTTTTGTTGGCGATGTTAACAATTCGGTTTTCGAAAAGGTGGATAATTTATTTATTTGTGGTGCAAATCAGCAAAATTTTCCTGCCATAAAACAAGATGTTGGTTTAATAACTGATGCTGAAATTAAAAAAATTAATAATTTTATGTTTGTTGAACCAACAATCCGAGTAATTAATCAAAGAACAAAACTTAAATGCATGCAACTTGTTTGTTCGTTTAATAAAAATTTAACAATAAGTTATTCAATTCTTGATGGTGCAGGAAAAGCAAATTCCGCCTGTGAAATTATTAAACAAATTTCAAAATTAATAAATATCTATAACGTTGAAACAAAATCGTTTGTAAATTTGCCAATTTTGAATGAAGAAATGTTAAATTTTAAATTCAACACAAATTCCAGCCTTAACGATGTTTGTTTTAATTATGTTAACAGTAACAATGCAGTTACAAAATTAATTAACGAAATTCAAAACAATCCATTATTAAAAAACGAAAATCAATTTGAAAATAAGCAAAAAGTATATAGTTTTTTATTAAAATCTAACACTTATTTTAAAAATTTAATTTCAAAACTAAATAAAAATGAGATTGAATGTAATAAAACAGGAAATATTTGTTTTAATAAAAATAACACTTCAACAACACAAATTGAAACATATTTTTCGTGTCCATTTAAACATTTTGTTAAATATGCCTTAAAAGTAAATGAAAACGAAAATGGTGAAAATCTTAACGCAAGCATTGGAAGTTTGCTGCATGGTGTTGCTGAATATTTTGTTCAATTCGAAATAAAAAATCAATTTAAAATTGAAGAAAATTTAATTAACAAACTTTCAATTGAATTTTTTAATAAAAGTGTTAAAAATAACAAACTTGAATATGTAATTGAAAATGAAGATAATAAACTTTTGGTTGAAGATTTAATTAATGAATGTAAAAGAATGTGTGCTTTTATTCATAATTCATTTAAACATTCTAAATTTAAAGCAATATCAACCGAACAAGGATTTGGCGAAAAATATCAATTTAAAGAAATATCGCTTAAAGTTGGAAATGAAACTTACAAAATAGGCGGAAAAATTGACAGAATTGATTATTTTAATAATAACTTTATTGTTATTGATTATAAATCAGGTAACACAAAATTCAGTATAGATGATTTATATTATGGCGAAAAAGTTCAGTTATTTGTTTATCAGTTTGCTATAACTGACCAAACTGGTCAAATTCCTGTGGGAATATTTTATTTGCCAATTAAAAATATTTTTTCAGACGATAAAACACAACCATATCAACTTGATGGTGTAATAATTAACGATGTTAACATTGTTAAAGATATGGATACAAATTTAAACATTTCAAATCCAATCAGTAAAACTTTACCAGTTAAATTGGTTGAAGATAAAAAAACAAATATTATAAAAATTCAATCAAAAAATGCTTTAAATTCAAAAAACATTCAAAAGTTAAGCAATTATGCAATTGATTTAAGCAAAAATGCAATAAAAGAAATAACAGAAAATTATATTCAACCAAAACCAATAAAAACCGACAGCCGTTTTTCAAGTTGCAGTTTTTGTGCTTTTAAAACAATTTGCAAATTCAACATTGAAACAGATGGTCACCGAGAAAAACAAACTGTGTTTTTTGATAAAGGGGGTGAAGAAGAATGCTAAACGAACAACAACAATATGCAGTTAATATTCGAAATTGTAATTTGCTTGTTTCAGCAAGTGCGGGCAGTGGAAAAACAAAAGTGCTTATAACAAGAATTGCTGAAATGATAAAAAACAAAGAAACTGAAATTTCAAAGCTTTTGGTTGTAACATTTACAAAAGCAAGCGCAATTGAAATGAAAGAAAGGCTTATTGAAGAATTAAGCCAATTAAGGCAAAACACAAGTGACGAAAATTTAAAAAGCTTTCTTCTTTCCCAAATTGAAGAAATTCCACTATGTGATATTTCAACAATTCACAGTTTTTGCTCAAAAATTGTTCGAAAATATTTTTATGAACTTAATCTTGACCCAGCATTTACATTAATCGAAGATGGTTTAACAAATTTAAAACTTGAAGCGGTTAATAATGTTATAAATGAATATGTAAAAAGTAACGATGAAGAGTTTAAAAAATTATTCTTTATATTTAATCAAAAAAGAAACAATTTAAAACTTATTGAAACAATTTTTTCTGTAAGTGAAATAATGCATAAAACAAATAATCAAGCAAAAGAAAAAACAAAATTAAGTTTTTCAGAAAATTATTTAAATAACTCTGCAATTCAATATGTAAACAATTTCATTGAAAAAACTTCAATTCAACTTCTAGAAAAAATTAAAAGTTATGTTGAAACATGCATAATCAGTGAAGAAAAGTTCACTGAACATTTATCACTTTGCTTAAATTTTTTAAAAAGTATTATTTCTGAAAAAAGCTTTATTAATAAGTTAAACATAATTAATAAAATAAATTTTCCAGATATAAGATTGAAAGAAAATAAACTTAAAGAAAATAAA
>JAZUCT010000024.1:0-6367 GCA_045639255.1 Clostridia bacterium | reverse complement strand
TTAAGAATTGAAGAACTTAAAAGAGTTAAAACTTGCTGTTTTATTGGTGAAAGCAAATTAACAAATAAACAAGTTAAAGATTTGAATATTATGCTAGATACCTTAACTTATAATTCAAATGTTTTAAATTATATTTTTTTTAATAACACTGAATTTGAAAAAGAATGTTATAACAATGTTTCTTTGCTTTTAGATGAATTTTCAAATATAAAAAGAATTGAAGTTATATTTAATAATTCAAAACCACAAAAAGGGTTTGAAGAAATTTATTATGAAACAAAAGAAAGCGGTGAAATAAAAATCTTAGAGCAATGCAGAAATATTATTAATAAAAGCGATTTTTGTTTTTTTAATCAAATTGATTTACAAAACCAAGATAGTTATTTATATAAAATATTTATATTTGCAAAATTAAAAAAAGTTAAAGTTGTTTTAATATAAACAAAAAACTCGCCTTAAATTGCGAGTTTTTTTATTTGGTTAAAACTTATTTTCTTCTTTTTCTTTTTTTGGCGGTTTGTTTTCCGTTTGCTGAAAGGAATGAAAGCACACCGCTTGCAAGCATAACACCAAGTGCCAAATAGAAACCAAATTGTGGCACAAGGCTTCTTGTGTATAAATCGTTATCTAAATGATTTTGTGTCATAAACATAATTCCACCAATAAGTGCAACAACAAACACAACAACAAACAATAAGCCAAGCACTTTTTTAACAATTGAATAGTTAAGTTTAACATTTAAAATTTCAAGAATAAGTGTTACAAGGTAAAGCCCTGCAAGCACAACACCTGCAATTAAACAAATGTCAAAAATTAAAGCGCCTGCTGTATGTTCAATTGTGCCTGGATATTCTGCAAAGAAACCATATTGAGTTATGGTGGTTGAGCCAAGAAGTTTTCCAAGCACCGAATATGCAAAAATATTTAAAAACATTGGCACAATTAACACAAGTGAAACAACAGATGTTAAAAGTGAAAGCAAAAGATTTTTGTTTTTCATAGTTTTCTCCTTTTATAAATTTATATATAAATTTTAAATTAAATGTTAAAATTTGTAAAGAGAAAACTTAAAAATAAATATTTCACAATTTTTAATAAGTGTTTTACATAATTTCAAAAAAATGTTAACATATATAAAGCAAATAAAAGGAATTTTTTTATGTTTGGAAAGCGAGCCGATGGAAGACGAGTTAAACCCACTGACCCACTTATGCGAATTGTTCCGCATATAATGGATAAGCGAAACGATGCGCAAAACATGTATCTTATTGAACAGCGAGCCGAAGTGCTTGATGAGTTTATTCAAAAACAGCGTGAAGAGAATAAAATAAGTTATAACTATATGCACATTCTTTATGCAATTTTGGTTAGGGTGCTTAAAGAAAGGCCAACAATAAACCGATTTATTATGAATGGCGAAACATATCAGCGTGATTTTATAACAATTTCAATGAGTGTTAAAAAAGTGCTTAAAGATAGTGCCGAAGAAACCACAATAAAAGTGCCATTTAAGGGCAACGAAAACATTAAAGAAGTTAAACAAATTGTTGATAGTTACATAAAAGAAGCACAAAAGGTGGAAGAAACTTCAAAGGGTGTTGAAGCGGTTATGGCATTTTTTAATGCGCTTCCAAATTGGCTTATTAAGTTTTTGGTGTCAGTTATTAAGTGGGCCGATAAACACGGCATGTTGCCAGCAAGTTTTGTTGGAAAATATGGTTTCAGCCCATTTCACACATCTGCGTTCATAACCAACCTTAAATCAATTAAACTTGATTATTTATATCACCACCTATATAACTTTGGAACAGTTGGTTTGTTCATAAGTTTGGGCAAAGAAAACTATATGCCAGTTTATAACGAAGAAACCGAACAAATTGAAGTGGGCAAAGTTGTTAAAATGGGGTTTGTAAGCGATGAAAGATTTGTTGATGGCTTATATTATTCCAACACACTTAAACTTGTTAAAAAATACTTAAATAACCCAGAACTATTATTGGAAAACCCAAACAAAGCCGAACCAAATAAAAACGAACTTAGGCAAGATAAAGCATATTTAAAACAACAAGAAAAATTAAGAAAAAAACAACAAAAGAAACAACTAAAAATTGAAAAAAAGCAACTTAAACTTGCAAAGCGAAACAAATAATTTTGCAAATAAAATGCAGTTTTACATAAACTATGAATTGAACATTTAAAAGGAAGTTAACATGGCAAAACAAAAATATGTTTATTTATTCAGCGAAGGCAACAAAGATATGCGTGAACTTTTGGGCGGAAAAGGTGCAAACCTTTGCGAAATGACGCATTTAAACATTCCTGTTCCACAAGGATTTGTTGTTGCAACCACCGCTTGCACCGACTATATGAACAAGCAAGCAATTTCAACCGAAATTAAAAATCAAATTTTTGAAGGCATTAAAAAACTTGAAAAAGTAACCGGCAAGCAATTTGGAAACCCAGAAAATCCACTTTTGTTAAGTGTTCGAAGTGGTGCAAGGGTTTCAATGCCGGGCATGATGAACACCATTTTAAACCTTGGTGTTAACAACGAAATTGTTGAAGGGCTTATTAAACTTATTGGCAAAAGGTCGGCACTGGATACTTACAGAAGATTTATTCAAATGTTTTCAGATGTTGTTATGGGGCTTGATATAAGCAACTTTGAACATATTCTTGAAAGTGTTAAAAAACAAAATGGCATTGAAAAAGATATTGATTTAACCGCAGAAATGCTTGAAGATGTTATTAAGCAATATAAAGAACTTTATTTCAAGCATTTTAACCAAGAGTTTCCGCAAGATATTAACCATCAACTGCTTAAAGCGGTGGAAGGTGTTTTTAAAAGTTGGAACACTGAACGCGCCGTTGCATACAGGCAACTTAACCATATTCCAGCCGATTGGGGCACAGCAGTTAATGTGCAAGAAATGGTGTTTGGCAACCTTAACAACAAAAGTGCAACAGGTGTTGCATTCACCCGCAACCCAGCAACTGGCGAAAACAAAATATATGGCGAATTTTTAATTAACGCACAGGGCGAAGATATTGTTTCAGGTGTTCGCACTCCGCAACCAATAAGCGAACTTAAAAAGTTCAATAAACAAGTTTATGCCGATTTTGAAAAGGTGTGCAAAATTCTTGAAAATAACTATTTAGATATGCAAGATATGGAATTCACCATTGAAAATGGCAAATTATTCATGCTTCAAACCAGAAATGGCAAACGCACAGCAAAAGCAAGCCTAAGAATTGCCATAGATATGGTTAAAGAACAACTTATAACCCAAAAACAAGCACTTTTGCAAATTGACGCAAAACAAGTAACCGAAGTTTTGCACCCAACTTTCACACAAGAAAGTTTGAAAAACAACAAACCAATTGCCAAAGGTTTGCCAGCAAGCCCAGGCTCGGCTGTTGGCTATGTTGTGTTTAATTCACAACAAGCCAAAAAGTTTAAGGAAGAAAATAAACCATGCGTGCTTGTTCGAACCGAAACAAGCCCCGAAGATATAATTGGCTTAACTCATGCACAAGGTGTTTTAACCGCAAGGGGTGGCATGACTTCGCACGCCGCAGTTGTTGCAAGGGGCATGGGCAAATGCTGTGTTTCTGGCTGTGCTGAAATTGAAATTAACGAGCAAAAAAAGGTGCTTATAATTAACGGCAAAAAATATACTTCAAACAGCATAATCAGTTTGAATGGCGACACTGGTTTTGTTTATGCCGGTGCACTTAAAACCGAACAAAACATTCAAAACAAAGATTTTGAAACCATAATGAAATGGGCAAAAAAATATAAAAAAATTGGTGTAAGGGCAAATGCTGACACTCCTGCCGACGCAAAAATTTCAAAACAATTTGGTGCCGAAGGCATTGGGCTTGTTCGAACCGAACATATGTTTTTTGCCGAAGATAAAATTGGCGCAATGCGTGAATTAATTCTTTCAAGCAATGCAACCGAACAACAATCTGCACTTGAAAAACTTGAACAAATGCAACAAGCCGATTTTTATGGCATACTTAAAGAAATGGGCGAGTTTCCTGTTGTTATAAGGTTGCTTGACCCACCTTTGCACGAATTTTTGCCAAAGGAACAAAAAGAAATTAAACGCCTTGCAAAACAATTTGGAAAATCTGTTAAAGAAATTGAACTTCAAATTGAAAGCATGAAAGAAGTTAACCCAATGATGGGGCTAAGGGGTTGCAGATTAAGTGTTGTAAGCCCAGAAATAACCAAAATGCAAGCAAGGGCACTTGTTAAAGCAGTTATTAAACTTGAAAGCGAAAATGTTAAAACTTGTGCTGAACTTATGGTTCCACTTACAACAAGCGAAGAAGAATTTAAGTTTGTTAAAAATCTTATTGAAACTGAAATTAATAAAACAAACCAACTTAACAATTCAAATGTTAAAATTAAAATTGGCACCATGATTGAAACCCCAAGGGCAACCGTTATTTGCGAAAATTTGGCATCTAACTGTGAATTCTATTCGTTTGGAACAAACGATTTAACACAACTTACCTTTGGCTTTTCGCGTGATGATGCAAACAAATTTTTAAATCAATATTTGGCTAATGGCATTTTTGTTGCCAGCCCTTTTGAAACACTTGATAAAAAAGGTGTGGGCGAACTTGTTAAAAATTGCATTAAAAAAAGCAAAGCAAAAAACAAAAAATTGGAATGTGGAATTTGTGGCGAACACGGTGGCGAACCAAATTCTGTTATGTTTTTTGCGGGCTGTGGCGTGGATTATGTTTCATGCTCGGCTTACCGTGTTCCAGTTGCAATTTTAAGCAGTGCACAAGCCGCCATTAAACAAGAAAAAAACAAATAAACTTACAACGGAGTTACTTAAATTTTGAGCAAATATATTATTGAAAAAATTAACGAACAAGCATTAAAAGATAAAAAACAATTCATTGAAAAAAGCGAAGAAAAATATTTTTCACAACTTCACATAATTATTAAAGATGCAATTAAACACAATGTTAAATTCATTTTTGTTGCTGGGCCAAGTTCCAGCGGAAAAACAACCACAGCAAAATATTTGTGTTCAATAATTAACGAACAACAAAAAAATGCAAACTATATCAGCCTTGACGATTTCTTTCTTAACCGCACCGACACCCCGCTTTTGCCGAATGGCGAAAAGGATTATGAAAACATAAAAGCGCTTGATATTGCCGAAATGCAAAAATGTTTTAACACTCTTATTGAAAAAGGCATTGCACATTTTCCGCACTATGATTTTTTCACAGGCATTAACACTAAGGAAGTTAGGGAAGTAACACTTGGCGAAAATTCAATTATTGTTGTTGAAGGCAACCACGCATTTAACCCTGTTGTAACCAGTTGTGTTGATGGTGCAAAATTCATTCGAGTTTTTGTTCACCCCGAGCATCAGTTTGCCAACAGAGATGGCAAAACCATTGTGGATCCTTTTCAACTTAGGCTTATAAGAAGAACCATTCGAGATGTTGGCAACAGGGGATATAAACCCGAACACACCCTTAAAATGTGGAACTCTGTGCGTGAAGGGGAAGATAAATATATTTTTCCATACATTCGCCTTGCCGATTATGTTATTAACACAACCTACGCCTATGAAGTTATGGTTTACCGCACAATTTTAGATAAACTGCTTGCAGGCACAAAAAATGTTGAATGTGAAAGCATGCTTTCAGTTGTTCAAAACTTTGTTGAAATTAACATGAACGAAATTCCAGAAAAATCGCTTATGTGGGAATTTCTTGCAAATTTAAAAATATAAAAAATATGTGGAACAAAATTGCAATTTAATGCAAAATGCTCCACATTTTTTTACGCACATTCGTGCTGGATTCTCGTTCGGGGTATAGACCCACTCCGAGAATGACATAACAGGATTTGATTAAAAATATAAGCCATAAAATACACCCTTTGTGTCATTCTTGCAAGTGAAGGTTATTCCCCCAGTTATGTCAATCTTGCAAGGCACACCACCCCCATTTGTCATTCTTGCAAGTGGAACTTGTTCCAAGCAGCGAGAATCCAGCGAAGCGTAACAAAGAGACTCTCGCCCTGCACTATGTTTCGGGCAAGAGTGACAGAGTGGGTGGCTGAGTCATTCTTGCAAGGCACTTGTGCCGCAGCGAGAATCCAGCGAAGCGTAACACTTCAAAGCCCCACTTTTAATTTTTTATTGACAATAATATTGTGAAATATTATTATATTAATATATTATATAATGATATTTAACTTATATATTAAAGGAGATTTTTTATGCCATCAGGTTCACACAGCACAAGCGGTGGAAGTCACAGCAGTGGCGGAAGCAGTTCTTCAAGGTCAAGTTTCGGTGGAGGTGGGGGTTCAAGCCATAGT
>JAZUCT010000023.1:0-7193 GCA_045639255.1 Clostridia bacterium | reverse complement strand
TAAATATTTATTAAGTTTGAAACATAAAATATGTTTTAAAAAATATTTATTAACACACTTTTTTTATTTATTTCATAGATTAAATTGAAAAATTAATAATATATATCTTATATAAATATGAATTATTCAAGTAAATTTATTATAAATTTGTAAAAATAATGCGGTTGAAATGCTTAAAATAAAAAATTTTTCAAAAAAGTATTGCAAATAATTAATAAAAATGATATATTTATGTATAAATATACAAATGAGGAAATAAAAATGAGCCAGAAAGCGATAAATAGATGCATGATAATTGTAATGCTTGCTGTTTTTTCTTTTTTAGGTGTGAACATAATATCATATGAAACAGAAATTTCAGACGAAGTTATTTCAGAAGAAGTTTTGTTACCCGAAGAAATTCCAGACATTTCAAATGGATTTGGAGTTTATGATAATGCAATTGATTGCTATCTTGCAGCAAGTGCAGTTTTAAATAAACAGGTTAATTACACTCGTGTTCTTAAAGGTGATGTTACAGCAAAAGCGGCATTTGTAACTGTTAACCAAAAATTAAGGGGCAACATTGAAGTTAATGAAAATGGCGATGTTTATTTTGAAGAAGTAACTAAGGCAGAAAGTTCTTACACAGAATCTCGTGCAATAAACTCAATTCAAAAAAAAGATAGCAAAACAATAGATGTTAAAATTTCAAATAAAGTTAATTCAAAACTAGAAGCCACCTATTCGGGCAATTATGAAACAAAAACATTAAGTGAATATAAAGATGAAATAGGTCTTTTGCCACTTGATGAAATTTACATAGTGTCAAATCAAACCTTAAAAGAAGTTGTTAAGTTTGAGTTTGATGGTGAATTTTATAAAATTGTTTTAAACTTAAAAACAACAGCACCAGTTGCTGGCTATAAGAAAAAAATAATGACATCAGCAAATGCAAAAAGCATGTCGTTTAAATCGTGTTCGTGCTCAGCAGTGGTTGATAAAAATGGTTTATTGCAAGAAATGGTGTTTGAAGAAACATATTCAATTTCCATTGGCATAACAGCAAATGTAACCAGCAAAATGACACTAACTTATAGTTATAAATAAAAATTATGCAAATAATAAATGTGTTAAGTTAATTTAATGCATATATTAAAATTGTGTAGAAAGGTATAAAATGAAAACAAAAAAAATTAAAACAAAAACCAAAACTAAAAGAATTAATTCAATCTTAGTTGCAATTGCAATTATTATTGCAGTTAATATTTCTTTTGTTTATGTTAACGCAGAACAATCAAATGCAGAAATTCCGATTGAAATTCCAGATCAAAACATAACAGTTGAAATAACAAATGGCATTAAAGAGTTTGATAATGCCATAGATTGTTATATGTATGCAGAAGCATCAATGCTTAAAAACACTTGCTATTCAACAATAACAGGCAGTGTTAAAGGCAGTTGGTCGGGCAATGTTATGGTTAATCAGTCAATGGATAATGTGCGTTGTTTTGATAACAATGGCATAAGATATTCAATGTCAACATCGCTTAAACGCGGAAGTTTGGGCAGAAACAACTATCAAAGAACAGTTTATAATCCAAATGTTGAAAATTCAAAGGTTTATAAAATTGTAACAAACGCAGCAAACAATGGCCAACCAGATTTTTCAAATTCTGAATGGGAAGGATATAGCCAACCTGATTATATAAATGAATATGGTTCAGTTCCGGGTGCAATGATGTATCTTGTTCGAAAATCAACTGTTAAGTCGGTTGATGCATTTGAAAAACTTGAAGATGGCGGTTATCACCTTGTTTTAACCCTAGATAATGTTACATCAATTCAAAGTTATAAAAAACTTTTAAGGGTAAGCGCAGGTGAATTTGCAACAAACTATCCAAAATTTTCAAGCGTAAGAGTGGAAGCTTGGATTGATAAATATGGAAATTTTGTTAAACATATTATGGATGATAAAGCAAAAATCCCAATGGGAATAGGCGCTTTAAGCATTCAATGCACAATGGTTTCACACTATGAAGAAACATTCCAAATTATTGGAGGAAATGTTAAACAACCATTTGACATTCCATTTAATCCATAACTAAGGGGGTATGAAAGAGCATGAAACAAAGATTATTGTTAATTTTAATAATCTTTGCGTGCTCTTTTTTTTGTTTTTTTAACATAAACACAAAAACAACTGTTAATGCACAAAGCCAAACAGAAGAAGAAATTATTCTTAACAATATTGATGGTATTTACGATAGTAATTTATATAATGCTTTGCTTTGGAATAACTATAATAAATTTTTGCCAACAGACAAAAGAAAAGCACACATAACAAAAGATATGTTTAAATCTGTTCAACATCTTGACTTAGCAGGTTACGAAATAAGCAGTCTTATTGGGCTTGAAAAACTTGAAATGCCACTTTTAACAAGTGTTAATCTTTCAAATAACAACATTTCATTGTTAAATGAAGAAGTTGCAAGTTTTTTTATAAATGTTACAGTGCTTGATTTAAGCAACAACAATCTTAAAGAAATAAATGCAATAACAAACATACAAAAGTTAAACAATCTTGATGCAAGTTATAACAAAATTTCAGCAATAGATTTATCCCTTATGCAACAAGAGAACAACATTGTTAAAGTTAACCTTATGCATAACAAAATTAAAAACATTTCAAGCATAACTTTAAATAATGACTTAAACTATGAAATAAACTTAATTTCAAATTTTTTCACCGAAAACATTTCTGTTGCAAACGCAAAAATAGATTATTTTTTTCAACGAAGTGAAATTGAAACTCCAACCGATTCGTTCACAATTAAAAATTTAGGTGGAAACACTTACGAAAATTTTGTTATCGAAGTTTACAGCAATAATAACAAAATTGAAACACTTAACATTATGCAACAAGCAACACTTAATGTTGGTGCTTACACATTTAAATTTTTAAATAACCAAAGTTCGCTTTATAACGAAACAAACATAAAAACTTATGCCTTTAAAGATGTAAGTTTTAATGTTATTCCATCTGTTCCAACTGCAACATTTTATAATAACGGCAAACAAATTCAATTTAACCCCACCGCAAAAAATTTTGGCGAAATAACCATAAAATTTAATTCTGAAAATGGTTACGATATTAAAGTTTCACTTGATGGTGAAAACTATGAAAGCCAAAACCAAATTGTTTTAAATAAAATTGGAAAGTTTACAGTGTATGTTAAATGTCAGCATAACGGGGTTGAAAGCAAAGTTGTGCAATATAGTGGCTATATTAATGAAAAAATGGCATTTCCACCAATTTTTATTGCAATTTTAAGCATTGTTTTAATTGCAATTATATTTTTTGCATTAAAATATTATGCTTATAAACCAGTAAACTTTAACAAAAAGAATGAAGAATAATGATTAAAAAAGAATTTATAGTATGTGAAAAATGTGATATTCACCAAGCCTTAAATAAAAATTTAGGGCTTAATTTTGTTGAAATTAAAAAAATTTTACGCAAAGGCGATGTTAAGGTTAATAATTCAAGAGTTAAAGAAAACATTTTATTGCATGGCAATGAAAAAATAATATGTTTTGTTGAAGAACCAAAAATAGAAGTTGTGTTTGAAGATGAAAACATTCTTATTGTTAATAAGCCTAAAAAACTTGAAACAATTTCTTTAAATGGTGAAAATGATTTAACAACTTTGTTAAGAAAAAAACACGCTTATTGCAATCCGTGTCACAGGCTTGATTTTAACACAAGTGGCTTATGCGTTTTTGCACTTAACGAAAGTGCTGAAAATGAAATTATTAATGCATTTAAGCAGGGCAAGGTTGAAAAGAAATATTTAGCAATTGTAGGTGGAAAACCTAAAAAAAATGAAATTTTAGATGCTTTTTTAATAAAAAATTCAAAAATTTCACAAGTGAAAATATGTTCAAGTGAACAATCGGGTTCAACAAAAATTAAAACAGAATATAACTTAGTTGAAAAATTTAACAATGATTTAAGTTTGCTTGAAGTTATTTTGCATACCGGAAAAACTCATCAAATAAGGGCTCATCTTGCTTTTAACAAAATGCCAGTTTTAGGCGATAAAAAATATGGCAACAAAGATTTGAATGAAAAATATAAAAAACACACACAATGTTTGGTTTCATATTCAATAAAATTTGATTTTTCTGGCTCAACTTTGTTAAACTATATTTCAAAAAAAGAATTTGTTTTAACGAATAATAAGAAAGAAATATTTGATATTTAAGGGGAATTTATGCTTTTTATATTATCTGGTTGTTCAGGTGCCGGAAAAAACACAGTTATTAACGAAGTTATGAAAGAAAATAAAAATGTGGATATTTTCACTTCAATAACAACAAGGCAAATGCGTCCAAATGAAACACAAGGAAATCCATTTTTTTACTATACTCTTGAAGAATTTAATAAAAAAGATGAACAAGGGTTAATTATTGAAAAGGAATTTATTCATGGAAATTTCTATGGCACTTCATATGAAATTTTGAACCAAAAACTTGCACTTAACAAAATATTAATGAAAGATATTGGTGTTGAAGGCACACTTAATTTGCAAGAAAAACTTAAAAATAAACTTAACATCATAACCATATTTCTTGATGTGCCCAAAAAAGAACTTATTAAGCGAATAACATTGCGTGGCGAACCAAAAGATAGGGTTAAAGTAAGGTCTGCAAGATTTAATTATGAACTTTCTTTCAGAAAAAATTATCAGTTCATTTTCAAAGATTTACCACTTGAAAAAAGTGTTTTAACAATTCAAAATTTAATTAAAATCTTTAATAAAAACATGCAAATATGTTCACTTAAAAAATTAAACAACACAAAACTTGAAAATTGCTGCAAAAAATTAACAATGGGCAAAAAAGCACCTGTTGTTAAAATTGGTTTTTATAAAAACAGCCTTTGTGTTATTAATGGGCTTGAATGGTTGTTGGCAGGAATAAAAACTGACCAATTTGTTCAAAAACATATAATTAATAAATCTTTTAAAAGTGCAGAATTAATAAGTTTAAAACAAAAATAAAAATTATAAGGTTCACAAATTTGTGAACTTTTTTGTTATTAACTTGCTTTTTATAACATAAACATAGAAAAACAAAATGTTTAATAAAAGGTAAAAAAATGAACAAAAATAAAAAAATTATTGTGTTTTTATTAATTTTTTCGGTGTTTTTAAGTTTTAGTGGGTGTTTTAAAACCACTGACCTTGATAAAATTTGCAAAAATAAAAATCAATATAACATGGTTTTAACTTATAACGATGTTGAACATACATTAAGTGCCGAGCAAGTTATAAGATATGTTAACAACACAGGTTCAGTTTTAACAAATGCATGTTTTCATTTATATGCTAACAATTTTTCTGATGGTGCAATTAATAAACCAGTAAGTGCGAGCAATGTTACAAAAGCATATCCAAATGGATTCAGTGAAGGGCATATTGAAATAAAAAAAGTGTTGGTTAACAATAAGAATGCAAATTTCGAGTTAGTTGGTGATGATGAAAATATTCTTGATGTTAAATTTAATGTTGCATTGCAACCAACAGCCTTGCACGAAATATACATAAAATATGTTGTTAAAATTCCAAACATTCTTCACAGATTTGGTTACACAGATAAATCTGTTAACCTTGCAAACTTTTATCCCGTTGCATGTGTTTTTGAAAATGGGAAATTTGTTACCGATCCATATAATTCAAATGGCGACCCGTTTTATAGCGATATTTCAAGTTATTCTGTTACATTAAATTATCCGTTTGGTTATGAAGTTGCAAGCACAGGCACAAAAAAAGTAAGTAAAGATAATAACAATAATATTTGCAAAATTTCAGCAAAAGCGGTGCGTGATTTTGCAATTGTTATGTCGAAACAATTTAAAGTGTTATCACAAGAAGTTGAAGGGGTGGTTGTTAATTATTTTTATTATGGTGATAAAAAACCAGAAGAAAGTTTAAAAACAAGTGTTAACAGCGTTAAAACTTTTAACAATTTATTTGGGAAATATCCTTATTCAACACTTGATGTTGTTGAAACAGGATTTCTTCATGGTGGAATGGAATTTCCTAACCTTGTTATGATAAGCGATAACCTTGAAACTTATGAAGATTATACCTATGTTATTGTGCATGAAATTGCACATCAGTGGTGGTATGGTTTGGTGGGAAATAATCAATTTAGTTATGGCTGGCTTGACGAAGGCTTGGCAGAATATGCTTGCATGTTGTTTTATGAACAAAATGAAGAATATGGAATTGATTATCAGGTGCTTATGCAAAATGCATTGAATAACTATAAATTGTTCCTTGATGTTTATAGGCAAGTTTATGAAAAAGTTGAAACAACTTTAAACCGAGATTTGTGCGATTTTGCAACTGAACCAGAATATTCTTTCACAGCATACACAAAGGCAATGCTTATGCACGATGCATTAAGAAATGTTTTGGGAACAAAAACATATTTAAAATGTTTAAAGAATTATTTTGAAAGTTATAAATTTGAAATTGCCACACCAGAAGATATGATTTTATGTTTTTCAAACTCTTCGGGAAAAGATTTAGAAAGTTTTTTTAATGCGTGGATAAATGGCGAAGTTGTTTTTTCTGCGTAAAATAATAAAATTTATTTAAATTATTTGACATTATTTAAACAGAATTATATATTTAAATTAATAAATAACTTAAAATTCTTAACAAAAGATAAGGTGACAACAAATGAAAAACGCAATGCTTGAAAAAATGAACAAAGTTTATTTCACAAGGCTTAAAGAATATTTATCAGAAAAACTTGGCAATGGAACCGAAGCTGAGTTTAAGTCGGCTGAAATTGATGTTAAAACAGAAATATCTTCAAATATTTCAATTTATTCTGTTATGGCAGATTATATTTTGGAAAGTAGCGAGAAAAAACCAGACTTAAACGATTATAAAGTTGTTTTAGTTGAAGCTATTAAAAAAGATGCAAAATTCATTGTTTCTTATGTTAATTCAATGGTTAATGAATATATTTTGGAAAAAGGCGATAAAAAGGCGGTTGAATTTAAAGAAGCCTTTGTAGGTCAAGTTTTTAAAACACTTAATCAAATTGAAAAACAAAACTATGAAATGGAACAAGAAATGTAATTAATTTTTTAAAAAACCTAAAAAATAATTTAGGTTTTTTTGTTTAATTTG
>JAZUCT010000022.1:0-4189 GCA_045639255.1 Clostridia bacterium | reverse complement strand
TTTTTTATTTTTGTTATGTTTATGTGTGTTATATAATGGATATTCAAAACAAAAGTTTAAAAATATATAAGAACATTGAAAAAATAAATTTGCTTTCAAACAATAAAAATTTAATTGTTAACAAAACAAAAAATGTGCTTGTTAACAATGTTAATTATGTTGGGTTTAACAAATTTGAAAACAATGGTGAAATTTTCATTAATTTTTAAAATTGCCTATTGACTAATTTTCAAAAAAGATATATCATATATTTACAAAAGTTAATGGGAGATTTTAAATATGTTAATTTCAATGCTTTTAGAAAAATCAGCACTTATGAAAGTTTTAAGCGAAATGCATGTAATGATGGGAATTGGGCTTGCTATGCTTGGCATTGCACTTGCAATATTATCTAAAAGAATTGCAAAAGCAATAAGAAAAACAAATGAATTGAACGAGGATGATAAAATTGTTCTAACTTGCAAAATCATAGGTCTTGTTTTTGCACTTGTTGCCTTAATTTTAGTTGCATATGGTTCAAATCTTGTGCTATAATTTAAAAAATTAAAAAACCACAAAGTTATTATTAATTTTGTGGTTATTTTTAAGATTGAACAAAAAAGGGAAATAAAAAATGAAACGAACAGTAACAATGGATAAATTATTAAATTTATGTAAATCAAGGGGTTTTGTTTATGCAGGCAGTGAAATATATGGTGGGCTTGCAAATGCATGGGATTATGGCCCATTGGGTGCAGAATTAAAAAATAACATCAAAAACGCTTGGTGGAAAAAATTTGTGCAAGAATGCCCTTATAATCATGGCGTAGATGCTGCAATTTTAATGAATCCAGAAGTTTGGGCAGCAAGTGGCCACCTTGTTAATTTTAACGATCCACTTATGGATTGCAAAAGTTGTAAGGCAAGGCATAGGGGTGATCAAATAATTGAAGATTATCAAGCAAAGAAAAATTTACCTGTTGGAACAGGTGGTTGGTCAAATGAACAAATGGCAAATTTCATTGAAGAACATAAAATTGTTTGTCCAGTTTGCGGAAAGAGTGATTTCACTCCAATCAGAAAATTTAACATGATGTTTAAAACATTTCAAGGTGTTAATGAAGATACTGCTTCAACTGTATATTTAAGGCCAGAAACCGCACAAGGAATGTTTGTTAACTTTAAAAATGTTCAACGCACAACAAGGGCAAAACTTCCATTTGGAATTGCACAAGTTGGAAAAAGTTTCAGAAACGAAATAACACCAGGAAACTTTATTTTCAGAACCAGAGAATTTGAACAAATGGAACTTGAATTTTTCTGTAAGCCAGGAACTGAACTTGAATGGTTTGCATATTGGAAAGAACAAATGCGTGCATTCTTGCTTGGATTAAATCTTAAACCAGAAAATTTAAGAACAAGGGATCACGAACAAGAAGAATTAAGTCACTATTCAAACGCAACAACCGATTTTGAATATAACTTTGCATTTGGTTGGGGTGAACTTTGGGGCCTTGCTTCAAGAACAGATTTCGACCTTAAAGCGCACAGTGAAAAAAGTGGCATAACACTTGATTATTTAGATCCAGAAACAAACGAAAAATATATTCCATATTGTGTTGAACCATCTGTTGGTTTAAACAGGCTTATGCTTGCATTTTTAACCGATGCATATGAAGAAGAACAACTTGAAAAAGAAACAAGAACAGTTCTTAAACTTCACCCAGCACTAAGCCCATATAAAGTTGCAATTTTGCCACTTCAAAAGAATTTGGGCGAAAAAGCAAGGGAAGTTTATGCAAATCTTTCAAAACATTTTATGGTTGCATACGATGAAACTGGTTCAATTGGCAAACGCTATCGCCGTCAAGATGAAATTGGCACACCAAGTTGTGTAACAATTGATTTTCAAACTCTTGAAGATAACACCGTAACAGTTCGCGACCGTGACACAATGCAACAAATAAGAATTAACATTAACGAATTAAAATCATACATTGAAAAACAAATTGAATTTTAATCAAAGTGGCAAATGCCACTTTTTTTAATTAATTTTACAAAAGTTTGGAAGTTTGGTTCTTGGAGTTGGAATGTGCTTAGTAATGGGAATTATTGTTCTAGGAATTGTTGTTGGCTTAGTGGGAATTGCAATGGTATCAGTGAACTATCCACTATACTCAAAAATTCTTTCAACTCGCAAACAAAACTATGCAAGTGAAATAATTTCAAAAAGCAACGAACTTTTAAACAAATAGTTCTGAATTTTAAAGACGGGTTTAAATCCGTCTTTTTTGTTTTTTTCTTTAAAAAAGTTGTTTAGCATTTCTTTTGACAAATTTATACAAAAAATGATATACATATATTATATAATAATTTTTTTCATAAGTTAAGGGAGGTTAAAATGAAGGATATTATTCAATATGAAGGCGATAATTCAACATTTGTTTGGAAACACGAATGTGAAGATTTCAGCAATGGCACACAATTAATTGTGCATGAATCACAAGAGGCATTGTTTATGCTTAATGGTCAGGCATTGGATTTGTTTGGACCAGGTAAATACAGCCTAACAACACAAAACATGCCAGAACTTAAAAGGTTCATTAACAAAAAAGAAAACGATGAAGAACCATTCCATAGTGAAGTTTATTTCATTAACAAAACTGAACAAATGGCAATAAGGTGGGGAACAGATAGCCAGGTTCAATATATGGATCCAATGTTCAACTTCCCACTTTCAATTGGTGCAAGTGGTGAAATGTCACTTAGGGTGGAAGATTCAAGAAAACTTCTTGTAAAACTTCTTGGAACAGAAAAAGTTTTAACACAAGAAAATCTTGTTCATTATTTCCGTGCATTTTTAATGACAAAAGTTAAATCTTATATTGCACAAACAATCAAAGCAGAAAAAATTAACATTTTTGAGCTTGATGAAAAATTGCAATCACTTTCTGAAATGTTGTTGCAAAAACTTCGTCCAGACTTTATGGAATATGGCATATCATTGGAAAGATTTTTTGTGATGAATGTTGTTAAACCTGAGGGCGATCCACAATATGAACAATTTAAATCGCTTTATTTTAGGCAATATGCAGATGTTGCAGAAGCAAAACTAAGGCAACAAGTTGATATCATTGATGAACAAACAAAAGCACAAAAAATTGTTATTGAATCACAAGCACTTGCTCAAAAGCGTGCACAAGAAGGCTATACATATCAAGAAGAACGCAAGTTTGACACAGCTGATTTAATTGCAACAAACAAAGATGTTGGTCAATTCACTAACATTGGCATTGGCTTAAACGCAATGAACAGCGTAAGTTCACAAATGACTGAAACAATGAATAATGTTTTAAATGGCAACAAACAAAGAGTTTGTGCTAAATGTGGAACAAACATTGGAAACGCAAAATTCTGCCCAGAATGTGGCGAAAAATATTGCGAACAAACCGAAGCAAAATGTTCAGCATGTGGTGCATCTGTAAAAAATGCAAAATTCTGCCCAGAATGTGGCAATAAGTTATAAGGAGAAATTTTATGAATAAAAAATTAAAAAATTTTCTAATTGCTTGGTGTGTTGAATTGGTTATATTTAATCTGTTTGCATTCCTAATCCCAGTTGCAAGTGCCAAAACTTCACTATTTAATGAAAGTGTGTTTTGGTTTGAATATGCTTTCTTAATGGTAACATTCTTAATTCAATTGGCTGTTTGCTATTTTGCATTAAGAACAAAAGAAGAAGAACCTGAAGAAGAACCTGAACTTTCAACAAAATTTATTCGTTTTTCAACCGCAGAAGCAGAAAGCATAATGGCTCGTTGCAAAACAGAACAAGCAAAAGCAGAATGCAAAAAAGTATATGAAGCATTCAAATATGCCGACCCTGTTTCAACAGACGATCTTAAAGAAATTGAAAGTGATATTGAAACAAATTTATCTGCATTAAGAAAAGCAGTTGTTAATGGCAACGAAGAAGAAATTAAAGAAACTGCCAACGAATTATTGGTTTTAATTAAAGATAGATCAATTAAATGCAAGTTATTAAAATAAGGAAAATGTTATGATTATTTTTAAATGTAAAATGTGTGGCGGTTCGCTTGAAATTGAAAAAGGTTCAAACATAACTGAATGTTCTTTTTGTGGAACAAAGCAAACATTGCCAAAATTAACAAGCGAAAAAATTGAAAATTTATATGATAGGGCAAATCAT
>JAZUCT010000021.1:0-2599 GCA_045639255.1 Clostridia bacterium | reverse complement strand
AGTCAAATTATTAAAAATGCTTAATTTAATTATTTGAACATTATTAATCAAAAAATTCGGCAATGCCGAATTTTTATTTTCTTAATGATTTTAAATAATCAATTATTAAAGGATTTTTTGTTATTTCAATAATTTCTTTAACAGTTTTAAGTTTAATTGACAGTGCTTGTTCATCACGAAGTTGTTTTGCTTCAACAGAAATAGGTTCACCACAATTTTTGCAGAAGTTATCTATTTCCTTAACATTATTTCCACATTTAACACATGAATAGCCATTTTCGTTTTTAATTAAATTACCAATCATAACTTATTCTCCTTTTTCATCTTCCAAGCCATTTATTAATGCTTTTTGGGTTGAACTGTTTAAATCCTTTTTCAAACCTTGCAATGAATGAATGATTGAATCGATCATTTCATCGTTTTGTTTTCTTAACTCATAATAATTTGCAATTATATTATATTGTTTTTTAGTGAAGGTTTCTTTTCCAATTGGTTCAAGGTCACAAAAAACTTTATAAGGAACTTCTTTTATTTCATTTGAACCTTGTGTTATTTCTGCATCTTTATTTTTAGCAATATAAACAACAAGTAAATTATTATCTATGTAATAAGGACCTTCGCCCTTTTTACCCCACATTGAATATCCGCTGGAAGTAAATTCATAATGTGGTTTGCGAATTAAATCGCCAAGCCTTGAAGAATAATCGTGAATTTTTGAATCGGCTTTAAGTGATCTGTGTGTGCCAGTTGTTATGTTAATATCTGCACTTCCAATTCGTTTGCCAGATTGCAAACTTCTTCTGTAAATGGTGGCATAAAGTTGTGCTCTGGTGTTAACTGATGAACAAGTGATATCAAGTGATAAGTTTTGGTTGTTAGTGTATGAATTATTTAAGTTTGCTGTAACAATTAATCCATAAGGATTAAATCTGTCGCACAGTTCAAGCCTTTCAGCAAGCATACTTGTTGCATCGATGCCTTGATTTTTTAAAATATCTTGTTCATTTTTTCCACCAATTATTGCAATAATTTTGTCTGCAATTGGTTCAAAAAGTTGTGCAAGAATTTCAAGTTGTTTTTCAAAATCGAATGTTGTGTTGCCCATTTTTTCTTGCCTATCAAAGTAATAGAACAAATCGCCACCAAGGATTGCATAACAATCTTTATTATTTTTTACATAATCAATGTGTTTAATAAGTTCATTTATAGAACAAGCATTTTTTCCGTCTGTTCCAATGTTTAAACAATCAAAAACTTTAATTTTAAAAGAGTTTAAATTTGAAGGAACATTAAATTCAAAAGATTTAACTGGTTGAATTCCGCTTTTTTCAGCTTTATTCTTTTTAACCAAATCTTTATATAATTTAAGCAAATCTTTTTTATTCGCCATATTCTTGCTCCTTTTCAGTTAAAACTTTGTTTTTGTTTTTGCAATATCTTGTGATTAAATTTTTAAGTTCTTCGGTTTTATCAAAAACTTCATTTGATGTGTTTATTTTTTTAGTTGGCTTATAATTATTTATGATTTCTTCAATTTTTGGACTTCCCATATTGATTAAAGAAACTTCAACTGAATATTTTGGCAACATACCTTTTTGAGAATGATGCGTATCTTGCAAAAGTGGATTATCTATTAAGCAAATTTCTTGCAAATAATTATCGGTGTTTGATGGACTCATTGCCATTGATGCAGGAAATTGATCATATTCTTCATAACTTGATGTTGAAATAAGGTTAACAGTTACAAGTTTTCTTTTACCATTTTCATCAACAACTGTTTGATATTCTTTTGCAACTGCACCCTTATGGAAATGAGAAACATAAACAATATCTGCCCAAGAAACAACTTTTAACATATTTTTTGCTTGGTCTATTGTGCCGCCATTTTCATTTGCATTGCCACTTCCATGCCTTCCTGCAATGCGAATTGGATATTTTTTGCCTGTTTTTGTTAAGGCTTGAATTGTGATTGCATAGTTATAATCGGCATGAATTAAATAATAGCCCATACCTGATGAAAAATGTTTAAGCACATCAAGACCACTGTCTCGGCTTCTTGCACCATTTTCATGGTTACCAGAAACAACAAGAATAACCTTTGATTTAATTTCTTTAACACCCATAAGTTTAAACAATATTCTTAATTGATCTTCTGGGTTGCATTTATCAAAATGCGCATTAGATGCCCCGCTTAGTGTTGAATTTTGAAGTGCATCGCCATTAATTATTATAACTGCATTTGGAATTTGTGAAATAAGTTTTAAATCGCGAATAAATTTTTGCAAATTACAACCACTTGCACCAATATGTAAGTCACTTATAACAAATGTGTAAAAATTTGGATGATCAGAAAGGTCGATGCTGAAATTTTTTATTGATGCAGAATTATCTGCTGTGCAACTGTCGATTGTTGCTTTAATAAGTGAATCTGATTCAAGTTCAGAAACACTGTTTTGTTTTTCTTGCTTATTATATTTATTAAGAATATTGTGTGCCATAAAAACCCCTTTTAATTAATTATATTTTACAATATAAAAAAATGTAAGTCAATATCAATTAGCAACAAAAATTTACATTTATTAAAAATAATATTTATGCA
>JAZUCT010000020.1:0-13775 GCA_045639255.1 Clostridia bacterium | reverse complement strand
CCCATAGGATAAAGCACATTAAAGCCTTTAAGCCTTTTATAGCGTGCCATAATATCGCTTGGAGTGAAACATTTTATATGCCCAATATGAATGCTTTTTCCGCTTGCGTTAAAAAATTCACTTAAAATATAATACTTAGGTTTTTCGCTGAAATCAATTGCTTTGAAAACATCGCTTGAAAACCATTTATCTTGCCATTTTTTTTCAATCTCTTTAAAGTTATACATAAGTTACCCCTGTTAGATAATATAAACATCAGTTGCTGTCAAATGTGGCATAGCCACGCTTACCGACAACTTCCGATAATACTAAATAAGTATATCACACACTGCTTAATTTTTCAATTAAATTAAAATCTTAAATATAAAAAATGGAACAAAAAAAACACGGCGTTGCGTGTTTTTGTTGTTTTATGCAAATGCACCTGCCCATTCTGCTTGTGCTGCATTTTGGGTTGCTTGAATTGCATCGATTGTTAAAGTTATTCTTATTTGGGCATTTGGATCAATTTCATCGCCAATAACAAGTGATTGATTGCCATTAAAAAGCGAAATTGCTGTGCCATTAAGAACTGCCAAGTTTGCATAAGAAGTTGAAGTTGAATGATTAAAATAATAGTTCCAATCGCCCACTTGAACAAATCCGGCAGAAGATTGTGCTGCTTGTTTAACTGCAATTTGATTTGTTAGTTTGCAGTTTAAGTATGTTCCTGAAACCCAAGAAGTTCCGTTATCGGTTGAATATTCGTAACCAATTTTAAAGCGAAGAAATGAATTTGCGCTGTTAACATCGGCTTTTGTTTTAAGTGTTACATTTTCAACAGTTATTGTTGCGCCAGGTGCAACACCTTGATTGTTTGTTAACACAAGTTGATAAGTTTGTGAATTTTGAAGTGTGCCAGTTAAGGTTGCATCGTTTTGTTTAAGCCCTGTGGCTTCAAGTTGAATTCCGTTTGCAAGAGTTATTGAAATTTCGTTGCTGTTTCTGTTAAAAAACCATGCGCCAGTTATTCCCACAAAACCAATGCAAAGAATTGCCAAACATGCAAAAATTATTGTTGAAAATCTCTTTTCTTTCACCTTGCACCCTCCCTTTTATAAAAAGTTCTGTTTTTAACATTATATATTTTAACAAATTAATTGTCAAACATTAATAACAGGTTATTAACATGAAATTTGCTCACATAATTTATTTAAATTTTTTGTTTCAACATGCTTATTAAAGTTTAATTTAACCAAACAAGTTAAATTTTCTTTAACTTCTTGCTTGTTAAAAATTTGTTTTCTTAAATTAAATAAAAGTGCAAATATTTTAAAATGCCTTTTAATTTTATTGCAAAAACCTTTTCCGCTTAAAAATTTATAAAAATTAAAATTATTAAACTTTTCAACAGTTAGCATAACACTGTTTGTAAGCATTATGCTTTCGCTTATAAGTTTTATAATGCGTTTTTGTTTTGGCAGGTTAAACAAAATGCCTTTAACACCATTTTTGTTTAAACAACTTTCACCGCCAATGCAAGCGTTTATTATTGTTTGTGAAAGATAGGTGTTAATAAGCAATTTATCTACTTTAATAAAAGTGTTTTCGTTAAAAATATCACAAAGTTCTTCGGTGCAAGTTAAGTTAAGTTTTAATGCTGGTTGAGATAAATTTTCTTTAACAGTTATAAAAATAACATTTGCTTTTTTTTGTTTAAACATTAAATAACAACTTAGCACATTTGTTATAACTTGTGTTTTTGCAGAAATTAAATTAATAATTTCGTTGCATTGTTTTTCGGTTATTTCTTTTAGGCAAACAACCGCATTAAATTCTGGTTTTGTTTTATTTAACTTTTCAATTGTTAAAACATTATTTTCGGTTTCAAGTGTTAACTGTTCAAAAGAATAAATTTTTGCATAATTCAAAAAGTGCCAAGCAAAATTATTGCCTGACAAATTTGAAATGAAAAGAATATTTAAGTTTTGTTTTTGTTTCATAATTCTTTCCTTAAAACTATTATGTTAATTAAAAGTGTTTTTATTCTTCTTCAAGTTTTGGAAACACCAACCCACCAAAATTTCTGCTTGCCCATAGGAACAGCGACATAACCGGTTCAGTTGCTTGAACCATTATAACTGTTATTAAAATTTTAGAAAGGCTTAACTGAGTTATTCCAACAATATATGGAATGAAATTAATTGTGAAAATTATTAATGCCAACACAACCGCCACCAAAACGGCTTTATACCAGTTGTATGGCCTGCAAACTTTAAGCAACGATAAATAACCTGCAAATGTTACGGTTAAAATGCCCATTGTGGTTATTTCTTCGGATGTTAGTGGATAAAAATTGCTTAGAATAAACAATGCAATAACATTAAGGAACATGCTTAGTGCAGCAGGCAAACTCTTTTTAATAACCGCTGGCAAAAATTTGCCCGTTACCCTGTTATTGTTTGGTTCAAGCGCCAAGAAGAATGAACCAATGCCAATTATGAACATTTCAAGCATCATCATGTTTTTTGGTGTGAACGGATATGACCTGTGTGAAATTAACACAAACACCGAAAGCAAAATTGTGAATATGGTTTTCATAAGGTAAAGTGAAGCCGAACCTTTTATGTTGTTAATAACCCTTCGGCCTTCCTTAACCACTTTTGGCATGGAAGAAAAGTTTGAATCCAAAAGCACTAAGTGTGAAACATTTCTTGCCGCTTCTGCACCACTTGCCATTGCAATTGCACAATTCGATTCTTTCATTGCAAGAATATCGTTAACCCCATCGCCCGTCATGGCAACTGTTCTGCCAGCAACACGCATAGATTTAACAAGCACTGCTTTTTGTTCTGGCGTAACACGGCCAAAAACGGTATAATCATTTGCAATGGCGGCAACTTCGGCACCGCTTAAACCTTCAAGGCTGATATATTTTTCAGCACCTTTAATGCCAACTCGTTTTGCAATTTCACTTACTGCAACTGGGTTATCACCCGAAATAACTTTAATTTCAACACCGCTTTCCATAAACCATTTAATTGTTTCTTCGGCATCGTCACGAATATGATCTTGAATAACAATCATTGCGGCAGGGTTTAGGTTTGTTGGTGCAACACCATTTTTAATTGGTTCTTTCGATTGTGCAAGCAATAACACCCTTAGCCCGCTTTGAGCAAAGCCAATTATTGCTTGTTCAATTCGTGCTGGAAGTGATGGCATAACAAATTCAGGTGCACCCAACACATATGTGTTGCCATCTGTGAAAGAAACTGCACTATACTTTCGTTCACTGCTGAACGGAATAACTTCGGTTTTCTTTAAGCGTTTTGAATAGCCAAAATAATCGGTTAATGCAATGTTTGTTTGGTTGCTATCGCCAAGGCAAGCAAGCATTGAACCCATAATGTGATTAATTGGAGTTGTTAAATCGTCTTTTAACATAACAACTTCTTGAACTTTCATTCTGCCATCGGTTATTGTTCCGGTTTTATCAAGGCACAAAACATCAACACGGGCAAGCATTTCAATGCAATAAAGATCTTGCACCAATGTTTTGTTTTTTGCAAGCCTTATAACTGAAACAGCAAGCGCCAAACTTGTTAGCAAGAAAAGCCCTGATGGAATCATGCCTATTATTGAGCCAGATGTTGCTGTTACGGTTTGCTTAATATCGCCATTAAAGTTTGCAAGATTGTTAACAAGCATAAGCGAACCAATAACAATAACAAAACCTGTTATTGCTTTAATTGCAATGTTAAGCGAACTCATTATTTCAGAGTGCGGTTTTTTATATTTCTTTGCTTTTTGTGCAAGAATTTCAACATAGTTTTGTTTGCCAACTTTTTCAACTTTTGCAACACAGTTGCCTGAAACAACAAAACTTCCGCTGAAAAGTTTATCGCCTATGTTTTTCTTAACAGCAATGCTTTCACCTGTTAGCAAACTTTCGTTAACTTCAACGCTTCCGCTTACAACAATGCTGTCGGCACAAATTTGCTTGCCGTTTGATAAAAGCATTATATCGTCAAGCACAAGGTTTTGTGTATCTATTTCCAAAATTGTTCCATCACGCACAACCTTTGCGTTGGGTGCTGAAACCAAACTTAATTTATCAATGGTTTGTTTTGCCCTGATTTCCTGAATTAAACCAATAACCATGTTGGCAAGGCAAACAATTAAGAACATACAATCTGCAATTGCACCAAAATAAATTAACACACCTGCAATGAAAAAGCACAACAAGTTAAAAAATGTGAAAATGTTTTCAAGCACAATTGTTTTGTAACTTTTTGAAAATTTCTTTGAAGTTTTGTTTGTGCAACCTTCTTTAATTCGTTGTTCAACTTGCTCGGCTGTTAACCCATTATCAACTGACGGATTAAACCTTTCAACTTCCTTTTCAACTTCCAAACTTGGTTTTGAGTTTTTATCAAAAAGTTTTGCAAAGAAAGTTTTATCATTATCATCTTCTTCATCAGAATCGTTATCAACAATATCTTTAATTGTTAAATTCTTTTTAATAAGTGGGCTGTCGCCATAGTCTGCTTCTTGTTTTTCAAGTTCGCTTGCAAATTCTTTTAATCTTTTTTGCCTGCGTTCTTCAATTCTTTGTTGCTTTTTTTCTTCTTTTTCTTTTAATTTAAGTTGTTTTTTTTCTTTTCTTGTTAAAGGTTTTTTTTCTTCAATCTTTTCACTTTGTTTTTCAGTTTTTTGTTGTTTTGTTGAAATGGTTGAAACTTGTTTTTTATCAACTGTATCAAAAATATCCACTTGTTTAAGTGGTTTGTTATTTTTGCCTTTTGTTTCTTTTTTTGTTTCCATATTCACCTTATATTATTTGTTGAATTTTTTCTTTTATTAACCTGCTGAGAAAATTGGTTTTGAACTTTGATTGTTTCTGTCGTAACTGAAACCTTCAATAACTCCATCGGCTGAAATTTTCATGGCAACGCCATATTTTGAAAGTTGTTTTGCAGCAGCCAATCTGCCACCGCCAGTTGAACCAGCATCAATTTTTATTATTGCACCAACTGCAATTATTTCGCCTTCACTATCCACAATTGTTGCACCGTCAATTCCAACAAGTTCTTGCCTAAGCACTCGGCTTAGTTCGTTAAACTTTCTGCCATTAATTATTTTGTTAAGGGTTTTAACTTTAATGGCTGATGGCTTTGCACTGAATTCTTTGAAATTTTTTTTATATTTATTTAAAAATTCTTCCATTTCTTCTGGGTCGGTTGTGAATTCAATTTTATCATATTCCATATCTTTTTTAATGTTATAATATTGTTCTGAAACAATATCGTGCAAATCAATGTGATTAAGCACATTTTCGGAATTTTCTTTTTTAAGGTAAACAATGCAACCGCCAGTTTTTGCAAAAGATGTATCAAGTGCTGTTAAATAAATGCTTTTGCGTAAGTCCATGTTTTGTTCGGTTGGTTTAACGGCAAGTTTTGCCATAACTTCATCGTGCGAAAAGCAATTCCATTGACCACGGCGCTTTGCAAACACAAGTTCTTGATCACGGAAAATAAGCATATCGCCGTTTGGCAACAATGAAAGCCCAACACGGTTTATATAGCATTGGTGTGCCATATTAACATAACTGAATGGCCCGCATATATCTGCAAAACCAAGTTGCGGAATTGTTATGTGATTAATCATGTAGCCATTGGAATTAAGTTCAACGCAAGAAGTTTTTCCATCGCACAAAAGCGCAGAAAAATCGTGCGCCAAAATTTTTGAAAAATGTAAGTTTCCACAACTATCAAAAGTTTCTTCTGCTTGCAAAGGGCTATCATCAACAACAAAACCAAAAGTTGTGTTGTTGCCTTCATAAGTTCGGGTGCCCCATAAATTTAATTCGTCAATAAGCCCATGCAAAGTGTTATATGCAAATTCGCAAACGGTTTTACAAATTGCCTTTTCAAGCGCATAAAGTTGCAAACTTTTTATATAGCCACTTTCAACAATGTTATATGTTTGAATTTTGTTAATTTCACTTAAAATTGCTTTAACCAAATTTGCATCACTGTTTCTGAACGGCAACAAGCGTTTTAAAATAATTCTGTATTCATCACTTTTATCAATTTTGCACAAAAGAACACCGTTTGCACCAATTGCAACTTCGCTATCCCTTGCAGAACTTTCTTCTTCACCAGCAATTTCACAGCCAGTGAACAGCGGTGTTATTAAACTTTTAAGCAAATTAACAAAAGCAACTTTTTCCATACGCAATTCCCAATAAATATTTATTTCATAAATAATTATAAACAATAAATTTTCTTTTTACAAGCAAATAAAACCTTTTTAAGCAAATTTATCTTATTTATTATTAATTTTTTTTAAGAAATATAAATTAAAATGCAAAACTTTTTATTTCTGTTTCCAACTGAAAAAATTTCATCAAAAGTGCGTTGTTTAACAGAACCATATATTTCGTTATATGTTAAAAATTTGTTTTCATTTTCACAATAACTTAATGCAATAAAATGTGCGCCCTTTGGGTAAAAATACATTAATATTGAAACTCCGCTTTTTTGCGCAAGAGTGTTCATTTCGCCCCTGTTAACTGTTATGCCTGCATTAAACCCTTTAAGTTTAAGATATGTTTGAATTGCAAAAGGGTCTGTTCCAAGTGTGCCAAAAGCATAAGTTCCATAAGCATCGAAATATCTTAGCAAATTTTGAAAGTTGGGTTGCTGGTTGTGAAGTTTTAAAAAATTATATACTGCAATAACACCGCAACCGTTTTTGTTTGCCTTTTTAACACCATAACTGAATTCTGTTAGTTTTGATTGATTAATTATTAAACCTTGTTCATTAACTGCACTTTCAGGCAAAATTAAATTTTTGTTTGCATTAAAATTTTTAAAACCATGCCAAAAATTAACACCAATTATTAAAATTAGTGCATAAATTGCAATTTTAACCAAGATTTTAAGAGTTTTCTTCTTATTTTGTTTCATAATTTATTGTATCATTTTTTTAAATGTAATTCAATAGATTGATTTAATTTTGTTATTTTGTTATACTGAAATCAGAGGTTAATTATGGAAGAAGTTTTGTTTTATGTTGGTGCAGGTTTATTTTTGGTTGGGTTAATTGTTCTTATTGTTTTAAACATCAGAAAAGCTGTTGTTAAAAACAAAAAAGAAACAGAACAACAACTTCAAGAAAAAACTTTCAGCACCCAAGTTGAAGTTAAAAATGAAGTTCGTTATACAGAAGGAAATGCTGTTGAAACAAAAAGTGGTGAAGTTAATGTTTCGTATAATCAAAGCGATTTAATTTTAACCATTAATAAAACTTATATTGTTGGAAAGAAAAACAAAATTATGCCGGGAAAATACACCTTGCTTTCTGTTAACGACAGCGTAACAAATTTTTCGGTAAGAATAAATGGCATTGTTTCAACTTTTTCACATGGTTGCAATATGGTTTTTGCCGATGGTGATATTGTTTGCCCTACCAGCCAAAACATTATTTTAAGATAATTTAAAAAACTGCTTTAATGCAGTTTTTTGTTCGCTAATTTAAGCGAACAATTGTTACTTTAAATGCATAATAACTATTATGATTAAATTTGAAAATGCACTTACTGTTATTGTTGGAATTGAAAACATAAGTTTTTATGAAAGCATGAAGCATCACACAACATTGGGTGTTGGTGGCAAAGCAAGAATTTTTATAACTCCAACAAGTGTTGAACAAATTAAGCAAATTGTTAAAACCTGCAATCAATATAAACAAGATTATTGTGTTATTGGTGCAGGCTCAAAACTGCTTGTTAAAGATGGTGGAATTAACAAAGTTGTTATTTGCCTTTCGCAAAAGTTTTCGGGCATTACTGAAATTTCGCCCACCACCCTTTCAGTTCTTGCTGGCACACATTTAAATGTGCTTAATAAAAAGTGCTTATCTCTTGGGCTAAGTGGCTTGGAAAACACCTTTTTAATTCCTGCAACGGTTGGTGGTGCAATTCACAACAATGCAGGGGCTTATAACCACTCAATTGGCGATGTTGTTAAAAGTGTTACGGTGCTTGAAAATGGAAAAGTTAAAACATACTTAAATAAAGATTGCAAATTTGCTTACAGAACATCTGGTTTTTATAACAAACCGCACTGCATAATTTTAAGTGCTGAACTTGAACTTATTAAATGTGAAAGTTCGGTTATTAAAGAACGATTTATGGATATTTTAAATTCACGCATGGAGTTGCAACCACTTAATAAAAAAACTGCTGGAAGCATATTTCAGCGAGATGGCGAAATTATTCCATCGAAGATTATTGACGAGTTAGGTTTAAAAGGTGTTAAATGTGGTGGAGCAATTATAAGCGAAAAGCACGCAGGTTTTATTGAAAACTTTAACAATGCCACCGCCACCGATATTTTAAATCTTATTGATTTTATTTCACAAAAAGTTTATAATGAACTTGAAATTTGTTTAACCCCTGAAATTATTGTTATGGGGGAAGATTAAAGGGGATTTATGAAACTTTTAAGTGATATTCACACTCACACTGTTTACAGCCACGGCACAGGAACAATTGAAGATAATGTTAAAAGCGCAATTAAAAAAGGTTTAAAACAAATTGCCATAACTGATCATGGGCTTAAACACCTTGCTTTTGGAATTTCAATTAAAAAACTTATTAAAATGCGAAAAGAAATTAACGAGTTAAAGAAAAAATATCCAGAAATTGAAATTCTTTTAGGTGTTGAAGCAAACATAATAAGCCATGATGGTGATATTGATGTTTCAGAAGAAGCAAAACAATATCTTGATGTGGTTATTGTTGGTTTTCACAAGGCTGGAAAAGCAAAAAACATTAAAGCATTTTTTAAGTTTGTGTTGCCAAACTGCCTTAACATTAAAACAAAAAAGCAAGTGGAAATTAACACAAATGCTTACCTTAAAATGTTGGAAAAATATAATTATATAACTTGCATAACTCACTTAAAATATGCTTGTGCAGTTGATGCGGTTAAAATTGCAAAACAATGCAAAATGAATAATGTTTATGTTGAACTTAACGGCAAACGAACATTATTTACTGAACAAGAATTGAACGAAATGATTGAAAATAAAGTTAAATTTTTAATTAATTCTGATGCACATTCTGCAAGAAAGGTGGGAAATGTTACGCACCCAATGAATGTGGCAATTCAAAACCAAATTCCACGAACTTTAATTGATAACATTAACAAACTTCCAAACATAAAAAGAGAAGAAATAAAGGAAAAATAAATGAGTTTTTCAACAGATATTAAAAACGAAATTCTTTCAAATCAGATTGAAAACGAATGTTGCAAAATTGCCTATTTAACTGGCCTTGTTAAAACAATAAGCGAGTTAAGTTTAAGCGGTGGCAAAATCTTTTTAGAATTTAACAGCGATAACATGGCACTGCTTGAAAACATTAACAATTTAACCACTTCGTTATATGGCGAAAGTGGTGAAATTTTTATGGATACCGACAATGTTTTAAAGAAAAAAGATAGGTATATTTTAAAACTTAGCAACCCTTCAACCCTTTCGCTTTTGAAAGATTGCGAACTTATGAATAATCAAAACGAAATTAAGGCAATTGACCATAATTTAACCTACACACTTTCAAACGAGTGTTGCAAGCGTTATTTTATTATTGGCATATTTTTGGGTTGTGCAACCACAAATATTGTTCTTAAAAGCATTAATCCAGAAGTTAAACATTCGGGCGGATATCACTTAGAGTTTGTTCTATCTAACTCTCGCACAGCCGACCAATTGCTTGATTTGCTTGATGAAATTAACATTCCTGCAAAAACCACCATTCGAAAAAAACAACATATTGTTTACATTAAGGAAGCCGAACTTGTTTCAGATATGCTTGCCTATGTTGGTGCATCAAATTGCGTGGTTGCGTTACAAAACGAAATAACCATAAGGCAAGTAAGAAACTCGGTTAACCGCCAAAACAACTGCATGAGTGGAAACATTAACAAAACCATTGATGCTGCAATGCGCCAAATTGAAAGCATTCAAATTATTGAAGAAAAAATTGGCATCACCAGCCTTGATGACGACCTTGCTGAACTTTGTTTGCTAAGGCTTGCAAACCCTGATGAACCGCTTGTTAACCTTATTAAACTTTATTCAAAACCAATTTCAAAAAGCGGAATTAATTATAGATTTGCAAAAATTGAAAAAATTGCATTAAGTTTGTTGGATATCTAACTTTCTTTGAAGTCAAAGAAACAAACCTGTTCTTTTAACTCGCAAAAGAACCAAAACTCTCGGGGGTTGCGATTCCCCCGAACCCCACAAACGCTCGAAAAGGTTATTTCTTAATTTGTAAATATGTCTCTGGGTGGGACAATGTTAATTGATAATTATGATGGCATGATATAAAAAAGAACCCGAATGGGTTCTTTTTATGTTTTATAAAGCAATTAAACTTATAAAGTGCCATCGTTTGCATTAATTGTGTATTTAACATTATATTGTGAAAACAACTTTTTAATAACTCTGCTTTCTGTTTTTCCGTGTGAAAAAATATCCACAACTTTATACTTATCGTAACTTGTTTCATATGCAATAAATGCAATTTCAGCATTATGCAAATCATTTTTAAAGTTTTTCAAACTTTCTGTTGGAACTGTTACAGTTATTTTCCACAATCTTTCTTTTTCAAACTTTTTAACAATAGTTAACGCTATGTAAACCCCTACAAGATTGCTTATAACTGTTACAACAATTGCCACCCAAAGTTCAACATTGCCAATGCTTTTTATAACAATGGTGTTAAAACCATATGCAATTGCGTTTGAAACACTTGCAACTATTCTGCCACCCTTAACAGTGATAACGCTTTTAAGTGTGGAAAGAATAACATTAATTAAAGTTGCAATAATAAAACCTATTAATAACCACATAAAAATTTCCCCCTTTATATATAAAATAAAAGTTGCCAACATATTGTTATATGCTGAACAAATTGTTTTCGTTTAAAAAATGCTTAATATATTAAATCATTTTTTATAAAAAATCAATAGATAAATAAAAACTTTTAGTAAAATTTTTAAAATAAAAAAAACATATTAATTAAATAATATGTTTTATTTTTTTATATACTTTTAATTTCTTCACTGTCGAAAAACATAAATTGTTTATAGCCCATTGATTTAAGTTTTTCAAGTTGGAATGAAAAATTCTTTTGTTTTTTTACTGCAAACACATCGAATTGTTGTTGCAATGAAACAACTTTTTTCATAACTTCGCTGAAATTATTATCTGCAAAATAAATTAGGGCAAGTTTTGGCTTAAATTCAGTGTTATTATTTTCTGCAAGCAACATGCATAATCTTTCAAAACCCAAACTGAAACCAACAGCACAAGTTTTGTTGCCTGTGAAGTTGCCAATCATGTTATCATAACGGCCACCGCCACCGCATGCACCGTTATAGCCATCAAGGAATACTTCAAAAACACTTGAAGTATAGTATCCCTGACCACGCACAATTGAAATATCGAACTCTGCACTGAATTTTTGTTGGCTAAGTTGGTTAAGAGTGTTAACAATTGTTGAAACATTTTCAACGGCTTGTTTATCTATTTCAAAATTATTTAATGCATTAATTCCATTTTCAACAATTTCATTAACAGCTGTTGCAAGTTTGTTAACACAACCTTGTTCAAATCCTTTTGAAATAAGTTCTTCCTTAACACCATCAATTCCAATTTTATCGGCTTTATCAAGGCAAATGCAAATTTCAGTGCAATCTTGGGCATTAAACCCGCATGAAACAATAAGGCTGTTTAAAATTCGCCTATCGCTTATTTTATATTTAAAGTTTGCAAAACCCAAATTTAACAAAGTAAGTGCTGAAACATATATAACTTCAATGTCGGCATTAACACTTTCATCGCCCAACACATCGATATCACATTGTGTGAACTGCCTTAGCCTGCCTTTTTGTGGCCTTTCTGCCCTGAAAGCATCGTCAATTTGAATAGATTTAAAAGGTGTTAAAAGGTTGTTTTGATTGTTTGCATAAAACCTTGCAAGTGGCACAGTTAAATCGTATCTTAACCCCAAATCTGTTAAATCGGATTCAGTTTTTGCTGTTTCAAGGTTAAGTTTTTCGCCACGCTTTAACACTTTAAACATAAGTTTGGTGTTATCACCGCTATCGCCTTTTGTAAGAAGGTTTATATCTTCAATAATTGGTGTTTTAATTTGGTTAAATCCAAAGCTTTTATAGGTGTTTAAAATAACACTTCTTACCCATTCCCTTGTTTGTTGTTCAAGTGGCAAAATATCCCTTGTGCCACGAACACTGTTTGAATTAATTTTCATAAAAATCTCCTAACAAAAATATACCATATTTTTTTTTATAATTCAATTATTTTAACGCTACGCTGTATTCTCTTTCGCATGTTAACGCATGCTCCAAGAATGACAAATGATAGAGTAAGTATTTTGCAAGAATTACATTGCGTGAAGTTCCTTTGTGTCCGCTTCAAGCGTTTGCTGGTGTGGGGTTTTCTCTTCCCCCACAGTTTTGATTATTTGTGAAGTAAAGCTCATATTTGTTTCTTTAACTGCAAAGAAAAAAGAAGTGCATTAGTGTTGCACTTCTGATTGGTAAACATGCCTGTTTGCCCTATCTTCTTCAATAAGGTCGGTAAGCAAATTTCGAACTTTTTTTGGTGCTTTAACCCTTGTTATAACAAGTTTGTTGCAAGATGCATCGTTGCAGAAAACTTCAATGTTTCCCACACCAAAAATTTTGTGTGTAAGCGATTGAAACACATTAATATCATCTATTCTATACATTTGAATATCTTCAACTTCGGTGCTGAATAAACCCATTTCCCTAACAAGTTTAATCCACTTTCCAGGTTTTCTTAAAATTGAATATTTGGTGAAAGAAATTGGCAAACCTAAATAACGCTTTCTATCACTCCAAATAACTTCAACATCACTTCCAAAATTGCTTTTTTTCATATAAATATCTCCCTGTTACAATTTATTATATCATAAATATTTTATTATTGCAATATTCATTTATATTTAAGTTTTATAACAGATAACAAAAAAGCAACCTTTCGGTTGCTTTAATAATTACAATGAAATAAGTAGAAATCTAGGATAAATCATATGGCTAAGTTAAGAAAATCCATATTTTTTATTTTTTTACCTATGTTAACTTGCGTTAACACTTCGTCGACTAAGTTTTGGCTCTTAACCAAATCCTTAAAAGGAGGTGATCCAACCGCAGGTTCTCCTACGGTTGCCTTGTTACGACTTCACCCCAGTCGCCAGTTTTACCTTAGGCGGCTGCCTCCATTGCTGGTTAGCTCACCGACTTTGGGTACCCCCGACTCCCATGGTGTGACGGGCGGTGTGTACAAGACCCGGGAACGCATTCACCGTGACATGCTGATTCACGATTACTAGCAACTCCATCTTCATGAGGGCGAGTTGCAGCCCTCAATCTGAACTGAGAATGAGTTTTTGAGATTTGCTTGATATTACTATTTTGCGTCTCTTTGTCTCACCCATTGTAGCACGTTTGTGGCCCAAGGCGTAAGAGGCATGATGATTTGACGTCATCCCCACCTTCCTCCGTATTATCTACGGCAGTCTCTCTAGAGTTCTCAACTTAATGTTAGTAACTAAAGACAAGGGTTGCGCTCGTTGCGGGACTTAACCCAACATCTCACGACACGAGCTGACGACAACCATGCACCACCTGTCACCTTGATAACCTCTACTATATCTCTATAGCTTTGCAAGG
>JAZUCT010000019.1:0-27184 GCA_045639255.1 Clostridia bacterium | reverse complement strand
AGGTTAAAGTTTCGAATGTTAACTTGGAAACTTATAAAATTGATTTTGTTTTGCCTGAACATGAATTGATTATGAACAACAAAAACTTTAAAAAAAACGATTATGAAATGTAAATAAAATGCAACTTTTGTTGCATTTTTTGTTTTTTAATTTTATGTTATTAACATAACTTGAAAATTTTTCAATAATATGATAAAATCAATTTGTTATCTAAAAGGGGGGCTAAAAATGAAAATTATTGCAGTTAACAGAACAGCAAGTTTTAACTATTTTCTTTCTGACACCCTTGAAGTTGGCATTGAATTAACTGGCTTTGAAGTTAAATCACTTAGGGCAGGCAAAGTTAATCTTAACGATTCGTTTGTTAAAATTAAGGGTGACGAGTTGTTTTTAATTAATTGCCATATTGCTGAATATGAAAAAGCAACAAATGTTATGGTTAACACTCGTCGTGACAGAAAACTTCTTGCACATAAGCACGAAATTATTAAATTCAAAAACAAAACAGCACAAAAAGGCCTAACAATTGTGCCAACAAAAATCTATTTTAACGGCTCAAAAATCAAACTTGAAATTGCACTTGCAAAAGGTAAACAATTGTTTGATAAAAAAGAAACCATTAAACAACGCGACGAAAAGCGTGATTTAGATAACTATTTAAAAAACAAAAAATATATTTAATCATGGGGGCGAAACGGCTTCGACGGGTTTGCTTAAACAGGGGGAAAGCAGGTTGCTGGGTTGCGAATGCATTATCTACGCAAAAACAAATAAACGCAAATAATAATTATGCAATGGCTGCTTAGTTAAAAGCGCCGTGTTAACACTTTTTTCACCCATAGGAAATTTGTTAACATCAGTTTATGTGGGGTGTTTTTATGCCTGTTGTTGATTAAGGCAAAAAAACATAACAAAAATCAAATCGTTTTAAGCAAGTGTTAATGCTTTAACTTAAAATTAAATTTTAATCATTAACTAAACTTGTAGAAACACCTTGTTTTCAAGTTCGGACACGGGTTCAACTCCCGTCGCCTCCACCAAAAATAAACGGCAAAACAAATGCCGTTTTTTATTATCATATCTTTCATTATTTAGAAAAATTTGTTATAATGAATTTAATATAAATCAGATTTGGGAGATTTTATGGAAAAATATTCTATCACAGAAAAGGATAAGGAATTGATTAAAGTTGCGTTGCAGGTTTTAGAGAAAAATTTTGACGATGGTGTTTATAATCATACGGTGGGTTGTGCGGTTTTGTGCAAGAATGGAAAAATTTATAAAGGTGTGAATTGTGATGGAATTCATGGTTCTTGTGCTGAATATGTTACAATTGGCACAGCAATTTCAAATGGCGAGCGTGAATTTGAAACAATTGTTGCTGTTCACGAAAAGCATTTAAACTGTGTTATTCCACCATGTGGAAATTGCAGACAAATGTTATTTGAATATTGCCCCGATATTAAAGTTATTTTAAACGATGAAAATGGAAATCTTGTTAAGGTAAAAGCAAGCGATTTACTTCCGTTTGCATGGAAACCGGTTATTTGTTAAAAAGAATGCAAATAAGCATTCTTTTTTTAATTTTTTAACTTATGCAGTAACATTTTGTGTTGTTGCATTAAAAGGTTTTGTTTTTAAAAATTTAATTAAAAACAAAAAACCCGAGAAAATTGAAAAGGCAATAACAGGATAAACTGTTAATCGTTCAAAAATTGGAAAAACTGCGGTTTGTTTAAACGAAATTGTTAAAATTGATGAAATAATTCCAAAAATTGCAACAAAAGTTAAAATTGTTTTAAGTTTATTAACAAATATATTAGAATTTAAAACAGTTAACAAAACCAAAACATTGCACGAAGAAAATGTAAGTGATGCCCCAATAAAATGAAGTTTTACTTGATTTTCACAGTTAAAAGTGCCCACCATAATTAAACCAATTGTAAGCAGAAATGAAAAAATAAAACATAAAAGTTTGCATCTTTTAAGGTGTTTCATAAACAATAGGTTATAGCAAATAAAAACGCTTGGCCCAAGCACCAAAAAAGCACTTACCATAATCCAATAAGAACTTGAAAAGCCAGTTAAATTAAATGGCACACATAAATCGCTTATGGTGTTTTTATAGTAAGCAGAAAAGTTTGAAACAGAATTGTTAATGCAAACAAACTCGGCAATTAAATAATAAAAACTTGTTAAAATAAGCAAACTTGCACATATAATAGAAATTATTTTTTTCATAACATTAATTATTAACCAAAATATATATTAATAAAACATAACGATTAACATCAAAAACAAAATTTAACCCCGTTTAGCATGAAATATTATAAAATATACCATTTGGAATAAACTAAAATCACAGGAGAGTGATTTTTAGATGACTAAGTTTGGAGAAAGATTAAGAGAGTTAAGAAAAGAGAGAAATTTTAGTCAAGACGATTTACAAAATGAAATAGGATATAGCCAATCTGCCATTGCAAGGTGGGAAGCAAATTTACAAACACCAAATATTGAAGTTTTGGTTAAGGTTGCAACTTATTTCAATGTTTCAGCCGACTATTTGCTTGGATTGAAAGATTATTAAAGGAAGTTTCACTTCCTTTTTTTTGAATTGGTTCATAGAAAATTCTATACTGAGCATAAAAATATAGATTATTCTATAAACTTTATGTAAAGGAGATTTACATGGAGTTTATTGATATTTTAAAAGATATAATGATTGAATGTAAACTTAATGAATCTCAAATTGCAAAAAAGATAGGTGTAAAGCAAAGCCAAGTTAGTGAATGGCTTAAAGGCAAAAGCAAACCAGGATATGATAATTTACAAAGTATATGTAAAAATCTTAATATCTCAGCCGACTATTTGCTTGGATTGAAAGATTATTAATGATAATTTAATTTTATAAACAAATTTTAAATTTAAAAAATCTTACAAATGATAAAATCAAAATTTATAGTTTTAGTTTGCATACTTTGTTGTTGTTTATGTTGTGCTTGCACTTCAAAAGATAACAACTTGAACAATGTAACACTTATTTCAAATAATTTCACATACACAGGTGAAGAAATTTTACCTGCGTTTTCTGATTTGCCAAATGGTTGCACCTACAAAGTGTTTAATCAAAACAATGAAGAATCTAAAATTGTTAATGCTGGCAATTACACTTTAATTGTTAAAAACAAAAAATATTCAAAAACTTTTGAAATTGTTGTTAACAAAAAGCAAGTTTTATTAACTCTTGAAAATAAAAATGCAGTATATAATGGCAGTGCAATTGAAATGGTGCCACAATTAACAGAAAGCATTAATGAAAATTATTCTGTTTCTGTTTTATATAACGGAAGTGAAGTTGCGCCAACAAACAGTGGAACATATTTGGTAACTGCAACACTTGAAAGCACAAATTATTTTGCCAATGCACAGGCAACTTTAACAATTAACAAAGCGCCTTGCAGTTTAGAAATGCCAACAAGTGAATTTGTTTACACAGGTGAAAACATTGTTCCACAATTTCTATCAGATTGCACAGAAGAACACATTTTAACAACAAAGTTGTTAAATTTTGAAAATGCTGTTAATGTTGGAAGTTATAGAATTAAAGCACAAATTGAAAGTTTAAATTATTTTTATGAAAACACTTTCGATTTTGAAATAACACCAAAGCCAATAATATTTTCTCTTACACAAACAAATTTTGTTTATAATGGAAATGAAATTAACATTTTAAGTTATGTTAATTGCCTTGAAAAGGTTGAATTTATGTTAAACCAAAACATAACATTAATTAATGCAGGCACTTATGAAATTTCAATCATTCCAAAAAGCACAAACTTTGTCGGTGTTTTAAATGCTGAAATTGTTATTTCAAAGAAAACAGTTACCTTAAACTTTATGCCACAAACCTTAACATACAATGGCAATATTCAAAATTATGAAACAAATAACGAATATAATTATTCAGTTTTATACAGCGAACCACCAATAAATGCTGGTGTTTATGAAGTTAACATTGAAATTGATGAAAACAATTTTTCTGGCACTGCAACAACTACATTAACAATTTTGAAAAAGGAAGTTGAACTTTCACTTGAAAGTCAAATTTTCACATATTCTGGCACAGCAATTATTCCAAAATTTAATCAAACTTATTGTGTTAATTGTTCATTTTTTGAAAATGGAAAAGAAATAATTGAAATTATTAATGCTGGAACTTATTTATTAAATGCAGAAGTGAACGAATTAAACTTCAAAGGCAATGCAAGTTTTAACATTGAAGTTAAAGCAAAAACAGTAAGCATAGCACTTAACAAAACCATTTATGAATATTCAGGCAACAATGTTGAACTGGATTATTCGGTTACAGATAATGCACCAGTTTCAATAACATACATTAACGGCACAAGTGCAGTTGCAAACATATGTGATGTAGGTGAATATATGGTTATAATTAAAACCAATTCAAAAAATTTCACTGGCTCACTTTCAGAAAGCATTCAAATTGTTATAAGTGAAGAAAATAAGTTTAATGTTGCACTTCAAATGCTGGCAGGTTATAAAACTTTAACAGCAACAGGCATTGCAACATTTTCAACTTCGCTTAAAAAAGTAACATACAATGTTAAAAAAGAATATTGTTTAAATCAAAATGGTTACACATATTTTGAACAATATTATTGTTCAACTTTGGGTTATGAAAGTTTTGAATTTTTCTTAACAAGTGTTAACAATAATGTTGAATTTGAACAAAACAACTCAATTGGCAACAATTATTCAGCATTAATAACTGGTAATCGTGAAACCGATAAAACAAAACTTGGATTGTTGCCATATGAAATTTTAAAAAATGCAACTTTAAATGAAAACAGTTATGTTTTAACTTTAAATCAAAACCAAATGCTTTCAAGTTATTATTCATATCTAACAGGTCAGAAATGTGAAGTTACTGCATGCACTTTAAGTTTTGTGTTCACAAACCAAAACAAGTTAAGTTTCATTGAAAGTTACATAAGTTACACAAAAAATGGCGTTTTAATAACAGAAGAAACAATTTTAACCCTTTAAATTGTTAGTTAAAATTTGTTAAATGTTGTATAATAGCAATATGGAATATATTGTGCTTACCGACACACATGGCGAAACAAAACTCATAAGCCAAGTGCTTGAAAAACACAATAACATAAAAAACATAATTTTCTTAGGCGATGTGTTAAGTGATTTAAATTTTTTAAATTTCACAAATTATAACATAATCGCTGTTAAAGGAAATTGTGATTTTTTTGTTAACGCAGAAACAGAAAAAGTGCTTAATTTTTCAAAAGTAACTTTGTTATTAACACATGGGCACAATTTTTCGGTAAAAAGCGGAACAAATAAACTTAAAGAACATGCCTTAAAAATTGGTGCAAATGTTGTTCTGTTTGGGCATACGCATAAAAAGGAATATAAGGTGGAAGATGGCATAACATTAATTAATGTTGGCAGTTTAAAAAGTGAAAAAAGTTATGGCATTTTAAACATAACAAATGGTTTCACCAAAATTGATTTTTTAACTTTAAATAGGGAAGAAACTTAATGAAAATAGGAAATGTTGAAATTGAAAATGGCTTAATTCTTGCCCCAATGGCAGGGGTAACGGATGTTGGTTTCAGGGCAGTTTGTGCACTTCATGGTGCAGGTGCAACTGTTACGGAAATGGTAAGCGTTAAAGGGCTTTATTATAACAGCAAAAACACAACTTGTTTGTTGGAAACAACAGAACACGAAAAGGTTAAAATTGTGCAACTTTTTGGGCACGAACCCGAAGTTTTTAAGCAAGTTATTTGTTCGCCATTGCTTGAAAAGTTTGATATAATTGATATAAACATGGGTTGCCCAGCACCAAAAATTGTTAACAATGGCGATGGCAGTGCTTTAATGAAAGATATTCTTCTTGCAAAAGAAATTGTGCTTGCTTGCACACAAAACACAACTAAACCTGTAACTGTTAAATTCAGGGCAGGGTGGGATATGAACAGCATTAACGCAGTTGAGTTTGCAAAAATGTGCGAAAGTGCGGGTGCAAGTGCAATAACCATTCATGCCAGAACAAAAACCCAAGGTTACAGCGGAAAAGCGAACTATGACCTTATTAAACAAGTGGTGCAAGCGGTTAAAATTCCTGTTATTGCAAATGGTGATGTTTGCAACAAGGAAACATATTGCGAAATTTTAAAAACTGGTTGCAAAGGGGTTATGATTGGCAGGGGTGCACTTGGCAACCCACAATTGTTTTGCGAATTGCAAAACCTTAAACCACCAATTTCAAAACTTGAAACAATTTTAACTCATGCAAATCTGCTTAAAAAACATATGGGTGAGCACTTCACAGTTCTTAACATGCGAAAGCACTACTTGTGGTATATGAAAGGGCTTGAAAATGTTGCCGATTTAAAAAATCAAATAAGCCGTGAAGAAGATTTTGAAAAAGCAACAGAAATTGTTCATAAGTTATTTAAAAATTGCTAATTAAAAAATGGAGAAAAAACAATGCAAAAAGCAACAATAAAAGACGTTAATTTAAAAGAAGAAACTGTGCTTGTTAGGGTGGATTTTAATGTTCCTATGAACGAAAAAAAAGAAATTACTGACGATACCCGAATAAGGGAAGCCTTGCCAACAATAAAATATCTGTTAAAACAAAACGCAAAAGTTATTCTTATTTCACATCTTGGCAGACCGGAAGGAAAAGAAAATAAAAAATATTCACTTAAACCAGTTGCAAAAAGGTTAAGTGAATTGCTTGAAGGCTATAAAGTTATTTTTGCAAAGGATACCATTGGTGAAGATGCAAAAAATAAGGTTGCAAAATTAAAGTTTGGCCAAGTTCTTATTCTTGAAAATTTGCGTTTTTCGCCAGAAGAAGAAAATAATGGTGAAGAATTTGCTAAAACTCTTGCAAGTTATGCAAAAGTGTTTGTTAACGATGCCTTTGGAACTGCACACCGAAAACATGCATCAACTTATGGTGTTGCATCTTTCTTGCCAAGTTATGCTGGTTTTTTAATGGCAAAAGAAATTGAAATGCTTGGTTCGGTTATTTCAAACCCAACAAGGCCTTTTGTTGCTGTGCTTGGTGGTGCAAAAATTAAAGATAAAATAACAGTTATTGAAAGGCTTATTGATAAGGTTGATTATTTAATTATTGGTGGCGGAATGGCATACACTTTTGTTTCTGCATTGCAAGGCAAAGTGGGTGCATCGCTTGTTGATGAATCTAAAATTGAATTTGCAAAAAGTGTTATGGTTAAAGCCTATGCACGAAAAGTTAAAATTGTGTTGCCGGTTGATGAAGTGGTTGCAACTCAAATTGATGAAAATGCAGAAACAAAAATTGTTAAAACCGGCAAAACACCAGATGGATATATGGCATTGGATATTGGTCCAAAAACAATAAAGAAATTTTCAAGCATTTTAAAGAAAGCAAAAACTGTGCTTTGGAATGGGCCTATGGGCGTGTTTGAAATTCCAGCATTCGAAAAAGGCACAAAAGCCATTTGCTCACTTATGCCAAAACTTAAAGCAACCACCATTGTTGGCGGTGGCGATAGTGTAAGTGCAATTAATAAGTTTGAATGCAACAAGGGAATAACTCATGTTTCAACAGGTGGCGGTGCAAGTTTAAAAATGCTGGAAGGCAAACAAATGCCTGCAATTGAAATACTAAGGGATAAATAAAATGGAAAAGTTAATTGTTGCAAATTTAAAAATGAACGGAACAAATGCAGAAATTGAAGAATTGCTTAATCAATATTCTTCAAGCATTAAAAACAGAAACATAAAAGTTGTTATGTGTCTGCCTTTTCCATATCTGAACAAGTTTAATCACTCGCAGTTAAGTTTGGGTGCTCAGAATGTAAGCAATCATCAAATTGGTGCTTACACCGGCGAAGTAAGTGCAGAAATGTTGGCAGATTTTAAGGTTGAATTTTGCATTGTTGGGCATGCCGACAGAAGAAGATATAATGCAGAAAACACAATGCAATGCTATGAAAAAATTTTGCAACTTTTAAATAACAACATAACGCCAATTTTGTGCGTGGGCGAAAACGAAAAACAACGCCAAGAAGGTTTAACGCTTAAAACAATAAAAAAACAAGTAAGCGGTGCGCTTAAAAGGTTGGAGCCAGAACAAATTGAAAAAGTTGTTATTGCCTACGAGCCAGTTTGGGCAATAAATGAAAATGTTATGGTTAATACAGACGAAATAAATAACATTGCCATTGAAATTAAAAACATAGTTGCAAAACTTACAAAAACACAATTTAACTTTGTTAAAAATCCAATTATTTATGGTGGTTCGGCAAATCTGAATAATGCCCACGATATTCTTTCAAAAAAATTTATTAATGGTTTGTTGGTGGGCAGAATAAGCTTAAACACTTCAAATTTTATTGAAATGTGCAACAAAATTTAACAAAAACAAATTAAAGCCATAGGGTTAATCCCTATGGCATTTTTTATTTTAAAAATTTTTGTCACTCTTTTGTTAAAATTAAAAAAAAGTGATGTAAATTGAAAGTGTGAAAACATTAAAAAAGTTTTAAAATATGCCAAACTGTTGTCATATTAACCTTGTTATAATGTTGCAACAATAATAAATATTTTGCTTGACAAAAGTTTGCGTATATGACACTATATGATAAATTTTTACAAAATTTTACAAAATATTTAAAATTAAAAATTAATAAAAAAGGGATTAAAAAAATGGAACAAATAATTTGGGCAAAAACAATTTTGAAGGTGTATCGCTACATAGATAAAGCAATAATATTGCTTGATAAAGCAGTTGAAAAACTCAGCCTCAGGCCAGATTTAACAGCAACTGATGTTACAAACCGACTTTTAAATTTAACAGAAAGAAAAGTTAACCTTATTAATTTAAAACTTATTGTTGAAAAAGTGTTGGCAAGTTGTTCAGTTAAACATTTAAGGGTTTTAAGTTTAAAATATATTCAAGATTTAAAATCAGATGAAATTGCAGAACACTTTAATAAAAGCAGGCGAACAATTTTCAGATTAATTAACGATGCTTTTAACGAATTTGTTAAAAAAATGCTGGGTTTTGGTTTTTGTTCAAACTTTTTATATAAGCACTTGAAAACTGAAAAATGGATTTTAATGCAATTTGGGAAAGAATATTTAAAACTTCAAACCAAAGAACAAAAAGTTATAAAAGTTCAATATGAAACTGACGATATGTTTTCGGTTAACTATGCATTTAATCAATTTCGTAAAAGTCTTTCTTAGAAGTTTTTCTGGTGTTTTTGTTTTGCTTTGAACTTATGTTGTTGTTTTCTTTTTTGTTAAATGGAATAACAAGCACAATAAAAATTATTATTGCAGGCAAACACATAACCACAACAAGAAACAAATTTTGTGTTTCAGAAGGTAATTCTGGTGTTATGGTTTCACTTGTTTCAGTTTTATCTGGAAAAGTTTCTGTGTTTGCAAAAATCGGCGTAAGATTTTCTGTAAGTGGGGCATAAACATAGCCCAAAATGCAACCAGAATTTTCATAATTATAGCAACAATAAAACCAATTCGAACCCAGTGTTTTAATGCTTTCTTCGCCTTTAATTTTGCCAATGTAACTAAGTGTTAGGTTTGAACTTGGCAAAACACCAATAACATTTGTTTCGTCAATCATTTTTGGCGAAGTTCGTATCTTTGTGTTAAGTGCCGAGTTAATTTGAAAAGTTATATTTTCTGGATATGGCGAAACAGGTGTGCCATTAACAATTGAAACCTGGTTGGAAATAACATATCCCACAACATTTTGATATTTAACCTTATAAAAATCATCAATCGTTTCCAATATTTTAACAAAATAAGTTTTCTCCAATTCAAAATATATATTTGAAATATCTGCCGAATGTGTTGGTGATTTATATAGGTAAATTTCATCAGTGGTTATTCTTGCATAATTATAATTTAAAGCAAAAACCGATGTTGGAACCTTAAACCAACAACAAAAAAGAACCAAAAATAAAATTAATGCTTTAATGCGTTTCATATTTTAATTATGGCTTAAACAAAATAAACAAGCAATAACTTGTTGTGGCGAAGAATTAAGAATTTAAATGATTTTTATTAAAAAAGGGTGGAAAATGAAAGTTGAAAAACAAAGCAAAATAAATAACTTAATTGAAAAACTTAAAAGCATTGAACTTGAACAACAACTAAGAAAAAACAAAAACAAACTTTCGCTTTATAACACCGGCAAGTTAATTCACAAAAAACAACTTGCATTTCATAAGTGCAAAAAGAAAAATCGCTGGGTGTTTGGCGGAAACAGAAGCGGAAAAACTGAATGCGGTGCAGTTGAAACTGTTTGGCTTGCAAGGGGTATTCACCCATTTAAACCCAATAAGAAAAACATTTCTTGTTGGGTTGTTTCATTAACAACACAAGTTCAGCGTGATGTTGCACAGGCTAAAATTCTTTATTATCTTAACCCAGATTGGATAAGCGATATTGTTATGCTAAGTGGCAAAAAATCCAGCCCAGAATATGGCATTATAGACCATATTATTGTTAAAAATGTGTTTGGCGGGCTTTCAAAAATAGGTTTTAAAAGTTGCGATCAAGGCAGAGAAAAATTTCAGGGAACAAGCCTTGATTTTGTGTGGTTCGATGAAGAACCACCAAAGGATATTTATATCGAGTGCAGAATGCGTGTTATAGATAAGTGTGGCGAGGTTTTTGGAACAATGACGCCACTTAAAGGTTTAACTTGGGTATATCACGATATTTATCTTAACTCGGCTAACGATCCAGAAGTGTGGTGCGAGTTTATGCAGTGGAGTGATAACCCATTTTTAAACAAAGCCGAAATTGAAGCACTTACAAAAACAATGAGCAGTGAAGAACTTGAATCACGCAGATATGGCAAGTTTTTAACAAAAAATGGCATGGTTTACCCTGAGTTTAGCGAAGAAAACATAATTGAGCCTTTTGATGTGCCAACAGATTGGTTCGATTGCATTTCCATTGACCCCGGGCTTCACAATCCACTTAGTGCACATTGGTATGCTGTGGATTATGATAACAATGTGTATGTTATTGCCGAGCATTTTGAAGCAGATAAAGATGTGGAATACCACGCAAATGCAATAAAGCGAATTTGTTCCCGCCTTAATTGGCACACAACAAACGGTAAAATTTATGCGTTAATAGATAGCGCTGCAAATCAAAAAACGCTAAGTTCCCTTAAATCTGTTAGTGAACTTTTTTATGAACAAGGCATTAATGTTAATCCAAAAGTTAACAAAGATTTGTTTTCAGGCATTCAAAGGGTTAAAAGTTACTTATGCAACAGCAAAGGTCAAAGGCGTTTGTTTGTGTTTAAAAATTGCACAAATTTAATTCGGGAACTTAAAAACTATATGTGGGGCAACCACGATGTTCCTGTTAAATCTGACGATCACTGCCTAGATGAACTTCGCTATTACATAATGTCAAAGCCCGAAAACGCACCACCAAAACCTAAGAAAAGTGATATTGAAAGGGATAAAGAACGGCTTTATTTAAAACTTAAAAATTCAAGATTTAACTAACACTTTTAACACTTTTTGTTAACGGTGTTTTTTAATGCAAAGGAAACAAACATGAAAAAAACAAAACTGAAATCAAAAAAAATAACTTCTGCTTTGCAAGATGCACTTTTAAAAAAAGCAATTGGGTTCACTTGCAGTGAAACCATTGAAGAATATGCCACCACTGAAAACGAACTAACGCTTACAAAACGCAAAGTAACAACCAAAGAAATTCCGCCAGATACAACCGCACTTAAAACCTTGTTGGAACTTTATGACGACCCACCTAAAACCAGCCTTGAAAACTTAACCGATGAAGAACTTGAACAAGAAAAACAAAAAATAATTGAACAATTAAAGGGAGAAATTAACTGATGAACATAACACAAATAAACCATAACATTAAATGCGATATTTCAGGTTGCAAAAACAAAGCAACTTACAGAATTGACTTAAAGAAAAATTTGTTTAACACACGAACTCATATTTGTGAAAGTTGCTTAACTGAAATATATAAATTCATGGCAAAGAAAAAAACACCAAAAGGTGTTAAAAACGCCTTTGCAAAACCAAAACGAGTGGAAGAATAAAAGGGAGAAAATTAAATGAAAAAGAAAACAGAAAAAAACAAATCTTTAACCGAAAAACAATTTCAAGAAATTGCCGAACAAGTGCAACAAGATTTCTTGGAAAGATGTGAAGAAAGAAAACCTTTCGAAGCACAATGGCAACTTAACCTTAATTTTCTTTTAGGCAATCAATATTGTTCCATTGCACCAAACAATGAAGTGCAAGATTTCGATAAACAATATTTTTGGCAGGAAAGGGAAGTTTATAACCATATTGCACCAATTCTTGAAGCACGAATGAGCAAACTTGTGCGTGTTCAACCAACCATGGCAGTTGTTCCTGCAAGTAACGATGAAAAAGATGTATACACTGCAAAAGTTTCCAAAAAAATAATTCAAGCATGCAAACATAAACATAAACTTAACGAATTAACAAATCAAGCAACCTTATGGAGTGAAATTGCAGGAAGTGTGTTCTATAAGGTTATGTGGAACGAAAAAGCGGGCGAAATTATTGGCGAAACCGAAAATGGCGAACCAATTTATGAAGGCGATGTTGAAGTTTGTGTTTGTCCACCTTATGAAATTTATCCAGATAATTTAAGTGCTGGTTCAATAGAAGAATGCAAAAGCATTATGCATGCAAAGGCATACAGCGTTAAAGATATTGAACTTAACTGGGGCATTAAAGTGCAAGGCAAAGATATTGATGTGTTCAGCCTTGATAGTGTTTCTTCTGTTGGCGGATTTGGTTACAGTTCAAAAGTTAACCGAATAACTGCAAAAACCAAAAAAGATAACGCAGTTGTTATTGAAAAATATGAAATGCCTACAAAAGAATTTCCTAACGGCAGATTAATTGTTGTTTGTGAAAATCAAGTGCTTTATATTGGCGAGTTGCCTTACATAAATAAACAAGATAATTTAAGGGGATTTCCATTTGTGCAACAAAACGCACTGCAAGTTTCAGGCAATTTCTGGGGAAGCAGTGTTATTGAAAGGTGCATTCCAATTCAAAGGGCATATAACGCAATAAAAAACAGAAAGCATGAATATTTAAACAGACTTTCAATGGGTGTTGTAACTGTTGAAGATGGCTCTGTGGATATTGATAACCTTGTGGAAGAAGGCATAAGCCCCGGCAAAGTGCTTGTTTATAGGCAAGGAAGCACTCCACCAAGCCTTATGGCAACAGGAAAAGTTCCATCAGATTTTGCTTATGAAGAAGATAGGTTGTTGCAAGAATTTATTTTGCTAAGTGGTGTAAGTGATTTAATGCGTTCAAGTTCAACCATTTCAAACAACATAAGTGGTGTTGCATTGCAATTGTTAATTGAACAAGATGAATCTAAACTTACTCAAACCGCAGAAAACATTCGATCAGCACAAAAAGAAATTGCCAGCCAAATTTTAAGGCTTTATAAACAATTCAGTGTGGGCAAACGCACAGCAAAACTTATTGGTGCCGATGGCGGTGTTGATATGTTCTACTTTAAAAATTCTGATATTTCCAGCGATGATATTGTTTTTGAAACAGAAAACGAAATGAACGAAACAATTTCTCAAAAACGAAGCATGGTGTTTGAACTTCTTAATGCAGGTTTACTTCACGATGAAAATGGCAAACTTTCCAACTCAATGCGACTTAAAGTTTTGGATTTGTTAGGGTTTGGAATGTGGGAAGGTGCACAAGATTTAACCAGTTTGCACACAAAAAAAGCAGACACCGAAAACATTGAAATGATTAAATTTAACCCTTGCGATGTTATGGAAATCGATGATCATACCATTCATATTAATCAGCATATTGCATATATGCTTTCAAATGAATTTGAAAAGAAAGTTAAATTGCACCCTGAACTTAAAGAATTATTTTTAACTCATATTCAACAACACAAAATTTTATCACAACAAAATCTAGTTAAAAAGGAAGTTTAAAATGGAAGAACAAAACATTCAAGCAACTGAAACAGAACAAGAAAATTTTGACCAAATTGTTCAAAACGAACAAGATGTTCAATTAACTGAAAAAATTGAAGACATTGAAGAAAGTGAAAACACTGAAAAAACACAACAAGAAATTAATCTTGGAAAATTCAAAGATGTTTCATCACTTTTAACTGCTTATAACAATTTGCAAGCAGAATTCACAAAAAAATGCCAAAAATTAAGCGAAATTTCAAAAAAAAGTTGCGATAATAGCGTTCAATCGTTACCGCAACAAAATTCACAGTGGGCAGAAAAGGTTAACACTTTTCTTTCCGCAAACCAAGATGCAAGGGAATATTCAAAAGAAATTTCCGAACTTTTAATAAGCAACACTGAACTTTTAAACAGTGAAAATGCCTTAGATAAAGCCTGGACAAAAGTTTTAATGAACAACCTAAGCAAATTAAAACAACAAATGCAAAACCCAGAATTTTTAACACAACTTGTTTCAAATAATGCCGAAATTAAAGATAACATTATTAAAAACTATGTTGAATGTGTTAAAGAAAAACATTCGCCTAAACTTATGAATTCAAAAAGCGGAGCATTTGCACTTTCAAAACAAAACACAGTTTCCACTTTGGAAGATGCATCAAAACTTGTAAGGGCAATGTTTAAATAAGTTTTGCAAAAAACTAAAAGGAGATTAATTAATTTATGGTAACACTTCAAAGTGCAGAAAACGCATTAAAAACAGTGTATTTAGGTGTTATTTCTAACCAACTTAACACAAACGCAAACCCACTTTTAACAAAAATTAAACAATCATCAAACGATGTGTGGGGAAAAGAAATTAAAAAGGTTGCACCATTTGGCATAAATGGTGGTATTGGCGCAGGAACTGAAAATGGTTCACTTCCAACTGCTGCTGCAAATAACTATAAACAATTCACTTCAACTCTTAAAAACCTTTATGGCACAATTGAAATTTCAGATAAAGCAGTTCGTGCCAGCCAAAACAATGCAGGTGCATTTGTTAATCTTTTAAATGCTGAAATGGACGGGCTTATTAAAGCAAGTTCATATAACCTTGGCAGAATGTTATATGGCGATGGAACAGGCGTTCTTTCAACAGTAACTGGTGTTAGCGGTGCAGTTATAACTGTTAACACAATTAAACCGCTTATTGAAGGTTTGGTTGTTGATTGCTTCACTGCCGAAGGTGAAGAAATTGCAGATCTTCATGGTGCAAGAATTATGAATATTGACAGAGCAAACAAAACAATCACACTTAACAAAACAACTTCAAGTGAAGCATTTGTTGCAGGTTGCTATTTCACAGTTCAAGGCTCAAAAGATAACGAAATCACTGGTCTTGGCCAAATTTTCAAAACAACAGGCACTCTTTACGGAATTGATAGGGAAACAAACAAATGGCTTGTTCCTTACATGAAAGAAAACGCAGGTGCAATTTCAGATTCACTTCTTCAAGAAGCAATTGACACTTTGGAAGAAGAAAGCGGAAGCGCAGTTGACTTTATCACTTGCGCAAGCAATGTTAAAAGAATGTATATCGATTATCTTTCATCATTCAAACGCAACATCGATGTTATGGAACTTGCTGGCGGACACAAAGCAATCACATTCAACGGTATTCCAGTTGTTTCGGATAAATTCATTGAAGATGGCGAAGCATACTTACTTAACACAAAAGATTTCACTTTCCACCAACTATGCGATTGGAAATGGCTTGAAGGTGAAGATGGCAAAGTTATTAAACAAAAAGCAGGCTATCCAGCATATTATGCAACTTTGGTTAAGTATGGCGATTTAATTTGCGACAGACCAAAAGGTCAAGCAAAAATCAGCGGAATAACTGCTGAATAAGAAACTTACAATTTGAAATAAATTTTCAAATTATCCCTATAACAGAAAGGGCAAAAGGAGCAAGAAAAGTTTGCAAAAAATAATAAAAAATAATGCGTTTAACATTGTTAACCGCTTAAAACAAACAGATAAAAGTTTTTATATTGTTTTTAATGCACAAAAAAATTGTTTTGAAGTTCACTCCAAAAAACAAAAAAATAGTTTTTGTTTTATCGTGCCATATTCCCAACTTGATAACAGAACTTTAATGCACGCACAAAAAACAAGTGTTAAAAACTTAACTGCAAATTTGCAAGAAATTGAAAATTACAACTCACAGCAGGAACTGAATTCCAAAAAAGAAAAAGAAGATTATATTAAACAACGGGGTTATGAAATTATGTTTTTCTTGCAAAACAGCACAAAACAAGCAAACTTTTCTTCTGTTTTTGCTAAAAAGGAGAGTTTATGAAACTTAACGCAAAAGATGCATTAATAAAAACAGCAACAATGCTGAACAAACAAGAACTTGCCTTATATATTAACAGTGGCGGTTGGCACGAAAGTTTCACCGCATCGGAAGAAGACCTTGCAGAAGAATATGATACTTTAATTTTTTGCATGCTGGAAGCATATAACGAAATTGCCAGCGATTATCTTCCGCTATATCACACAGAAGAAATAGTTGTTACTGATAAAAAATTTGATTTAACCACACTTTCAAAAAAATTCAGAAATGTTAAAAGCCTTAAAAATAAAAATGGCAAAGAACACAGTTTTGAAATTGAATATAATAATTTAATAACCGATAACGGAACATACACCTTAAAATATCGCTATTTACCAGATATTTTGGAAATTATGAACGACCAAATGCAAAATTTTGATGGGAAAATAAGTGAAAGCGTTATGTGTTACGGAACATGTGCTTACTATTGTTTAAGGTTTAACATAAGTGATAGTTTTTCGCTTTGGGAAACAAAGTTTAAACAAGCATTGCTTATTTCACAACAAAAAACCGAAAAACTTTATATAAAACCACGAAGGTTTATCTAGGTTGCTTTTTTATCCAAAAAGAGTGAAATTGCAATCTGGAAGCACAATTAAATTAAGTTATTCCAGTTTTTCAAAAATAAATTCAGTAACAGACGAAAATATTTTACCACTTAAATATGCCAAAAGCGCATTTAACTATATAATTGAAAATGGTGCATTAAAAACTGGCTATGGTTTTGAATATTTGGGTTTACCCTATGAAAAAACCAACCCCGATTCACTGCGCCAAATTTTTTTGCCAGCCGATGCAGGTTATCCGCATAAGGTTTGGCTTTATAAATATTTTAACCAAGAGAACAGTTCGCAAGAGTTTAAGTTAATAATGCTTACAACCAATTGCGAACTTTATTATATGAACATTTATTCCAGCGATCAACTTTTTAATAAAATATATGATGTTTCGCTTAACCTTGAAAGTGTTGCTGTTAACTATAATCTTAATGGGCAAAATGTTTTGCTTATTTGTGCCCCAGATGGCTCAATGGGTTATGTTAACGGAAACAATCAATATATTGCAGTTGAAAAAGACCAAACACAGCCAGATATTTGCGATATGACAATTCACTATGAACGCTTATTCGCAATAAGCAAAAAAGAACCAAGGCGACTTTATTTTTCAGACGACCTTGATCCAACAAATTGGGATATTAATCTTAACGATGCCGGTTTTATTGATTTCACCGATGATTTAGGTGAGTTAAAGCGAGTTTTCAGTTTTAACGATTATTTATATATTTTGCGTGAGTTTGGCATTTCAAAAGTTTCAGCCTTTGGTGACCAAGAACAGTTTTATGTTAATCACTGTTTTTCTTCCAACACAAAAATATATGAAAAAACTGCACATCTTTGCGGAAACAACTTAATTTTTCTTGCCAGAGATGGTCTTTATTATTTTAATGGTTCTTCTGCATCAAAAATTCAACTTAACATTGATAATATGTTTGTTGCAGATAATCAGCATTCTGTTGCATGTTTTCACAAGGGAAAATATTTTCTTGCATGCAGATTAAATTACAGCGATGAACTTAACATTGGTTGTGAAACTTGCCACCCATATTATAACAACACATTGCTTGCATTCGATGTTCAAACTGGCGAACTTTCGCTAACAAGGGGTGTTGATGTTAAATGCATGCTTAATGTTGAAGATGAACAAATTTCACAACTTATTTGCTTATTTAACAGTGATAACATTTTAAAAATGGGCATGCTTACAAAAAGTGGAACATTTTTTGAAAATAATGCTTTAAAACGATGGATTTCACCATTAACCGATTTAGGCTATGGCGACAGAAGAAAGGTTATTAAAGAAATATATTTAAGAACAAAGTTTGATTGCTATGTTTATGTTATAACCGAGTCTGCAACCAAAAAAATTAAGGTATATGGCAGTGCAGGCATAACAAGAATTCCAGTTAATATGATTGGCAGTTTGGTGGCAATTAACTTTGAAAGCGTGGGGGCTTATGCAGAAATTTCCAACCCACAAATAATAATTAACTTACTAGGTGCATTGTGATAACAAAAGAACAAATTATTGCATTTAATCGTGCAATTAAATTAAAAGAATATTTTTTAAAAGGAGGATTTGTTGTGGCAGAAAAGAAAAAAACAGCAAAGGATATTGAAGAATTAAATTCTTATTTTGAAGATGTTGATTCCAAATATAATTTAAATAATAAAACTTCCAAAATGGAAGACGAATTAAATCTTGTAAAACTTGATAATGTTTCAAAAACAGAAGATGAAATTTCACAACTTGCAAAAGATTCACTTAAAGATTATTACAATCTTAATGTTGATAAAATCAATTCTGATAACAAAAATAATGTTGAAACATTAAAAAATTCATTAACTGAAAAAACAGAAAATGCAACCAAACTTAAACAAAGTGTTGCAAATAATGTTAGCGAAATAAAACAAGAAGCCTCTAACGATGCACTTAAAAGGGGTCTTGCAAGAAGTAGCATTGTTATAAATCAACTTAATGCATTCGATAACGCAAAACTTGAAGAATATAACAAAATTGATGCCGAACTTACAAGTGCTGTTAACGATATTAATTCAAAAATAGACACATTAAATATTGCAAAAGAGCAAGCGCTTAAAGAGTTTGATATAACTTACGCATCAAAACTTAATGAAGAAATAAATTCATTAACCAATGAATTGGCAGAAAAACAAGCAGAAATCACAAAATATAACAACGAAATTGCACAAATTGAGAAAGAATATGAAAAAGACAGGTTAAATTTTAACAATAATGCAAATCAGCAAGACTTCGAAAATTCAATGCAATTAAACGAATTTGTTGCCAAATATGGTGCAATGGCATTAAACACTGTTAAAAACAGCGAAAAATATGAACTTGCTTATTCATATTTCAAATCAATGCCAAAAGAACAAGCATATGAAGAAATTAAACAAAATGAAGAAGTGTTAAAAAATCAACTTGGTTCATATTTCAATCAACTTGCAATGAAGTTTAATGTTTAGTGAAATAATGGATCTTGCCATTTCAAATGGTTTATGGGCAACCTTGTTTGTGGGTTTGCTTTTATATATTTTAAAAGATACTTCTTCACGCGAAAAGAAATATCAAATAACCATTGAAAGTTTAAGTTCACACCTTTCAGTTGTTAACGATATTAAGCGGGAAGTTGAAGAAATTAACACAAAAGTTAAACCAAAAGCAATAAAAGGAGTTAAATTAAATGCAACTCAACTTAAAGAACAAGATTAAAAACTATGGCTTTTGGGTAAGTTTGTTAAGCATTGTTGTTTTAATAACAAAGCATATATTAAACAAATGCGGAATTTCATTTGATGAATATTTCATAACTGAAATAATAAGCGGAATTTGTTTTCTGTTAATAACTCTTGGTGTTATATCTAACCCAGAAAGTGGAAAGGGATATAACGATGTTAAAAAAGATATAACTGAAAGCATTAAAAACCCAACCTTACCTGAAAGTGATAACAACACAGAAACAACTAAATAAATTAAACGGCTCAGTCAGAGCCGTTTTTTTGATATTGACAGAATTATAATTTTAATGTATATTGTTTTTGTAGGAGAAAAAATTATGTTTGAAAGATATCGCAAACAAAAAAAATATAAAATAGATAATTTATACATAGCACCTGTTAGAGAATTAAAGGGATTCAAGGGCAATTGGCTTGAAGGCATAACTGTTGTTACTGATGTTTTAGAACTTGCAATTTTTCGATATGCAGGTGAAGATAAAGTTGAACATATTGCAAAAAACATTATTTTACCTGCACCAAATGATGTAGATGATATTTATGAGTTTAATAAGCAAACAGTATTTGTTTATGGAAAAGAGTTGGTAAAATTTAGGGATTTCTTTTATAAAAGCATGTCTAAAAATCCAGAACTTTTTGAATTAAAAAAGTTATCAGTTCCAGCCATTAAGCTTATGTGTGAAAAGTTAGACACAATACTTATTAAAGAAAGCAAAAAAGAAAAAGATGAAACAGAAAAAACAGCAGAATAATTGCTGTTTTTTTGTTTTTGTGCCGAAAAGTTTATGCTGAAATTTTTAATTTTATAAAACACTTGCAAAAAATTAAAAGGTAAGATATAATAATTTTAACTGTTTAGGTTTTTTGCAAAACAAAGGTTTTGTATTTATTATTTATTTGGTTTTCACATTTTAATATTTAATTTGTTTTTGCAAAAACATAGGCAAGTTGTTTTTTTATTAACGCATTTAGGTTGGTGAATATATGAGATTTAAAACAACAATAAAATTATTTTTTCAAAATTTAAGTTTGGTTTGGAAAGTTGCACTTTATAAAACTTTATCTTATGGCTTAACTTTTATTTTTCTTATTTTATCTGCAAGGCCAGTGGGTGCAACACTTAAAAGGGAAGGTTTTATTGATGCATTCATAAACACCTTTAAGTTAAGCGAAGGAACTTTTGCAAATCTTGGCACAAACATTGCAAATTTAACACAACAATTTTTTTCAATAATTCAAGCAAATTGGCAAACATTAAGTTTAAGCATTGTTATGTTCTTTTTTGTGCTAACTTTCTTTAACTATTTTGTTAATGCGCTTGCCGATATTCCTGTTTGCGAAATTTTATATGGCAAAATGAGTTGTGATGCAAAATTTGGTTTTTGCAGTTGTTTTATAAAAAATCTTAAAACAAGCCTTATTTATTCAACAGTTAAAATGTTTTCGGTGTTTATTGCCGATGCAATTGTTGTTGGGGTGCTTTTTGGTGTTCTAAGTTTATGCAATCTTGCACCTGTTTTAAATTGGTTTGCACCATTCTTGGCTGTGGTAATGTTTATTGTTTTATTTGCATTCCGCAAAGTGCTTTTTGCAAGCGTTGCACCACTTATTGTTATTAACGATTGCAACATTTTTAAAAGCGTGTTTAAAAGTTTTAAACTTGCATTTAAAAACTTTTTTGAAAGCTATGGAACTGCCGTTGCACTTACAATTTGTTTGTTAAGTTTAAACTTATTTTTGGGCATTTTCACATTTGGTGCGGGATTAATTGTTATAATTCCAACAACATTTGTTATTTTAAACATATTTAATATGGTGGTTTTCTATTCAAATAACGGAATGTATTATTATATTGGAACAAACAACATTCAAGATGAAACTAAGGGCGTTAAAAAACTTGAACAACTTGATACGGTTAAAGATTTAAAAAATTTAATTTAAAGGATATATATTTATGGAAAAAGAAATAAAAAAAGAAGAGGTAAAACAAGTAACAAAAATATTTAAAATAGAACAACAAAATGGTGGCAAAAAGGCAAGAAAAAACAATAAACCAGAAAACAAAAATTCAAAGCCACAATCAAAAAAACGCACAGCAAAAAATCAAGCAATAATTGACGAATTAACACCAGTTGTTTTCAACAATAAGGCACTTAAAGTGGTTTTCCTTGGTGGTGTTGGTGAAATTGGAAAGAACATGACAGCCCTTGAATATGGCGATGATATTCTTATTATAGATTGCGGTTCAATTTTCCCTGACGAAGAAATGCCGGGCATTGACCTTGTTGTGCCAGATATAACTTATTTAAAAGAAAATCAACATAAAATAAAAGGTATGGTTATCACACATGGGCACGAAGATCATATTGGAAGCATTCCATATGTTATGCGTGATATAAATGTGCCAATTTATGCAAGCCGTTTAACTTGCGCATTAATCGATAACAAAATGAACGAACATAAAAATGTTTCATATAAAGTTAATTCAGTTGTGCCACATCAAGTTATTAAAATAGGTTGCTTTAAAGTTGAATTTATAAAAGTAACACATTCAATAACAGGTGCATTTGCACTTGCAATAACAACACCAGTTGGGGTTGTTTTCCACAGTGGCGATTTCAAAGTTGATTTCACACCAATCGATGGCGAAGCAATCGACCTTACAAGAATTGGTGAAATAGGCAAAAAGGGTGTTCAACTTTTGCTTTGTGAAAGCACAAATGCAGAAAGGCAAGGTTTCACAATGAGTGAACGCACAGTTGGTGCAACACTTGATAAAATTTTTGCAGAACAAACTGATAAAAGGCTTATAATTGCAACCTTTGCATCTAATGTTCACAGATTGCAACAAATAATGGATTTGGCAGTTAAATATAACCGCAAAGTTGCATTCAGTGGCAGAAGCATGGTTAATGTTACTGAAACTGCCATGAAAATTGGCGAACTTAAAATGGACAGAAGCATTATTATTGACATTGATAAAGTAAAAAAATATCCAGATAAAGAAATTTTAATAATGTCAACAGGCAGTCAGGGTGAACCAATGAGTGCTTTAACCAGAATGGCAAGTGGCGATTTTAATAACATTGATATTGGCGAAAACGATTGCATTGTGCTTTCAAGTTCACCAATTCCGGGCAACGAAAAAAGTGTTAACAAAGTTATTAATTCGCTTTATAAAAAGGGCGCAACTGTTATTTATAACGAACTTGCAGATGTGCATGTTTCTGGGCACGGTTGCCAAGAAGAACTTAAAATAATTCATTCGCTTACAAAACCAAAATTTTTCATTCCAGTTCACGGTGAATATAGGCACTTAAAAATTCACCAAAACATTGCAAAATCAATGGGAATGCCTGAAAGAAACACAATGATTTGTGAAAATGGCGATCTTGTTGAAATAACACGCAATAACATGAAAAAAATTGGTCAAGTTCCAGCAGGTGAAAGGTTGGTTGATGGTGCAGGTGTTGGCGATACAACAAGTGTTGTTTTGCGTGACAGAAAACAACTTGCAGAAGATGGAATTTGTGTTTGTGCAATTGTTCTTGACCCAATCACAAGGCAACTTGCAGGTTGGCCAAACATAATTACAAGGGGCTTAATTTATGCCGATGAAGCCGATGAACTTGTTAAAAATGCAAAAGATTTGGTTGTTTCAACTATGGAAGATTTGCAAGCCGAAAAGGCAGAAAATCCAATTATTATTAACACTTTAAGAAAAGTGCTTACAAACTATTTCTTCCGCCAAACAAAGCGCAGGCCAATGATTTTAACAATTATTCACTAAGGAATAAATTATGGAAGAATTATTTAATCAAACCATTTTTGAAATTCAACAAAATGCATTTAAAAGTGGTGTTCCAATTATGCGCCCGCAATCACTTAACATTTTAAAAAGTTTGGTGGCGGTTAAACAACCAAAGTCTGTTTTGGAAATTGGCACAGCAGTGGGCTATTCTGGTTTGAATATGCTTAAAATGTGTGAAAATGCAAACCTAACAACCATTGAAAAAGATAAGCAAAGTTTTGAAATTGCACAATCAAATTTTTTAAAACTTGGTTACCAAAAACAAGTTAATCAAATTCTTGGCGATGCTTTGGAAGTGTTGCCAACAATAAAAAATAAATTCGATTTTATTTTTCTTGATGGTGCAAAATCGCAATATGTTAAAAGTCTGCCTTACTTAGTGGATATGCTTAATAAGGGCGGAGTTTTGGTGGCAGACAATGTGCTTTTTATGGGCATGGTTAATGGCAAAGTTCCTGTTAAAAAAAATAAGGGAACAATTGTAAGAAATTTAAAAGCGTTTTTGCAAGAACTTAGCACAACTTATAAAACAACGCTTGCAACACAACTTATTGATATTGAAGATGGTTTAACAATTTCTGTTAAACTTTAAAAGGGGAAAACACAAGTGACAAAACTTGAATTGCTTGCACCCGCAGGCAATAAAGAAAAACTTAAAACGGCTTTCTATTTTGGTGCTGATGCGTGCTATTTTGCAGGCAAAAAGTTTGGGTTAAGGGCATTTGCCGATAACTTCACAAACGATGAACTTGCTGAATATGTTGCATATGCGCACAGTCTTGGCAAAAAAGCATATATAAATGTTAACATAATTGCACACAACAGCGATTTTGAAGGTTTGAAAGAATACCTTGAATTTTTGGTGCAAATTAAAGCCGATGCTGTTATTGTTGCCGATGTTGGTGTTGCTTACTATGTTAAAAAATATGCACCAACCCTTGATTTGCACATAAGCACACAAGCAAACATCACAAATGTTCAATCTGCCTTATTCTTTAAAGAAATGGGCGCGAAAAGGTTAATTCTTGCCCGTGAACTTTCAATTAATGAAATTGCTGAAATAAAAAAAGCGGTGGGCGAAGAAGTTGAAATTGAAGTGTTTGTGCACGGTGCAATGTGCATAAGTTATTCTGGCAGATGCTTGCTTTCAAACTATTTAACCGGCCGAGATTCCAACAGGGGTGCTTGTGTTCAAGCATGCCGATGGAACTATTCAATTGTGGAAAAGAACCGCCCAAATGAACACTATGATATTCAAGAAGATGAACGCGGAACATACATTATGAACAGCCGTGATTTAAACATGATTGAACATTTGGATAAACTTGTTAAAGCAGGTGTAACAAGCTTTAAAATTGAAGGCAGAATGAAAAGCCCAAACTATGTTGCAACAGTTGTTAATGCATATCGCAGGGCAATTGATGGCATGCAAGAAAACAAAGAATATTCTGTAAGTGACGAACTTAAATTTGAACTTCAAAAAGCAAGCCATAGGGAATATACAACAGGTTTCTATTTTGGCAATGCAAAACAAGGCGAAGTTAACCTTGACAACCCACAAGCAACACAAGTAAGCGAATTTATTGCACTTGTGCTTGAAAATTCACAAAATGGAATGGCACTTATTGAACAACGCAACCGCTTTAAAGTGGGCGACACTCTTGAAATTTTAACCCCAAGCGAAAACTTTAACAAAACAATAACAATAACAAAAATTGTTAACTTAAAAGGCGAAGAAATTCTTGACGCAAAGAATGTTCAAGAAAAACTTTATATTCGCACCGATGTTCAACTTTATAAAAACGATATTTTAAGAACATATGTTAAACAAAACTAAGCCAAAAATAATTGGCTTTTTTTGTTTTTTTGGGTATTGAAAAATGTTTTGATGCATGATATACTATTTTTAATTCAAAGGGGAATTAAAATATGGTAGATGAAAAAGAATTAAAAAGTTTTTTTAAGGTTTGTGATAAATATGGTATTCCATATAGAAAAACACCACGCACAAAAGAAGAAATTGAAAACTTGGTTATAGTTAAAAACACTTTGACTAAGGAATATGATCTTAAAGATAAAGATGTTAAGTTAGGATTATTTGAAAAAGTTGTAACTCCATCAGAAATTTTTGAAAGTATTTCAGAAACTAAAAAACCAGTTAAACAAACAGATGATAATGAAAATACTTTATGTTAAAAAATAAGGGCAAAATTGCTCTTTTTTTGTTTTACATAGCGTGTAATTAAATAAACTGCTAAAATTTATCTGCTTTTTAAATTTTGGGTATTGACATATTAAAATTAAGTAGTATAATAAAATTAATGGAGAAAATATATATGAGCAATTTAAAATCAATAGAAATGAATGTTGTTAACAGCGATTTAAAATTAAATGTTAACATAATGTTTGAAATTCCAAAATCTAACATTCTTAATGTTGTTGAAGAAGTTAAATTTCTTAAAAAATCCAGCAAAGATTTCTTAAATCATTCATCAAAACAACTAAAATCTTACACAAATCAACTTGTTGGAAATGCACTTAAAGAATATCTTAACGAAACTTCTAATTTTGAAATTTTAAATGTTTTCGTTTCAAAAAGCAAATCAAACAAAATTCAACACGAAATGGAATTTTAATTAAAACACCGCAAAGGTGTTTTTTTGTTAAATAAACAAGTCCTAAAATAACAAATTTAAGCAAAAAGTTACATTTTTCAACATATATTTAACTATATCTAAACAGGGAGATAGTTAAAATGATATTTGAAAATTTTGTAACATTCATGCAAAAAGTTATGTGTTTTGCTGGATTTGTTAAGCACAATTCAAGTTTCAAAAAAGCATTAACCATTGAAGAAGAAAAGGAATATTTTAAAAAATTTAAAGCAGGTGATTTGGAAGCCCGCACAATATTAATCGAGCATAATCTTCGGCTTGTTGCACATATTGTAAAAAAATATTCTAACGCAGGTGAAGCCGATGATTTTATTTCAGTTGGCACAATTGGGCTTATAAAAGCAATAAACTCTTATAACCCAGAAAAAGGAAATCAACTTTCAACATATGCCAGCCGTTGCATTGAAAATGAAATTTTAATGCTTATAAGGTCAACAAAAAAACATAAAGATGTTTCCAGCCTTGACGAGCGCTTGGGCTATGATAAAGATGGCAATGATATAATCTTAGGCGAAGTGCTGGAAGATAAGGGAATTGATGTTATTGAACAAACCGAAAATAACATTCTTATGCAAAAACTGGTTGAAATTTGCAAAAATCAACTTGATGCAAGGGAATATGAAATAATTGCATTGCGATATGGCTTGGGCAACAAACCATCACTTACACAACAAGAGGTGGCTGATAAACTTCAAATTTCCCGCAGTTATGTTTCCAGACTTGAAAAACATGCATTGGCTGTTATTAAAAAAATTGCACTTGAACAAGAAATTTATGTTGCACTTTAATAAATATGCATAAAAACACATATCAGTAAATAAAAAAACAAGCATTTATGCTTGTTTTATTTTTGTATATTTATAAAAAATAATGAATATATATCCATTTAATAAAAACTAAAAAAATTTTTAAAAAAATGGCACACAACAGTTG
>JAZUCT010000018.1:0-4230 GCA_045639255.1 Clostridia bacterium | reverse complement strand
TATATAATATAATTAATATTTAATTATTTTTGTTCTAAGGAGAGTGTAAAAATGAACAATAATTATTTTAAAAACCAAACTTACATAAACATTAACGAAACCACGCAAGCGGGCGGAAAAGTTAACAAACTTAGCGATATTAAGTTTGCAAAAAACGCAGTTAAATATGAAAATGCGGGCGGTTCAGCAACAAGTTTGCTTGGCGAAGCAACGCTTAACTATATGGTTGCAAAAGCTTCAAAAAGCACAAAAGATGTTGTAACTTACTTTTTGCTTAACGAATTAAATCTTGGCAAAAATTCAAACATAAACGAATTGGTTAAAAATTGCACTAAATGCGTTGAAGAATATAAAACTTGGTCAAAAAAATCACAACAAACAAAAAACCGTGCAAATGAATCTTCTAAGTTTAATTCAAACTATTCAAGTGAAGTAACTGTTATATCAAAATATATTGCTGAATTGTTAATTAACCTTGAAAATGGTGCAGGAAATGCAAAAAAAGTTAATAAGTTAGATAATAATTTCTTTTTAACTTCGCTTGACTATTTGGTTTATAATTTGGCAACAGAAAACCAACGCGGTTTAGATAAAGCATATTTCACAAACTTAAATCTTACACCAAACAATGCCCCTGAAATTGCAGATTTTAAAGCAGATTATTTAAAAGATAATGGCAAAGAATTAACTCTTCATAGGGTTCACACAGGCAAAAAACTTATTGATTCAAGGCATTTGAACGATTCATTAATTATTGACAGTGAATTCAGTGGTTCCGAATTGCCAGAAAACTTTAATGTTTATGGCTATTATAATTTAAACAAAGATTTCGAATTTTTAACAAACAACAATAAAAACAATTGCGTGTTAACATTCAATAACGAAACACCAGCACTTACAATTGCATATCCAAAAGCATTAAAAAATGCAGAAACAGGCAAAGAAGTTGAAATAAACTATCAACCTCAAATTGAACTTGCTGTTGAAAACATTAAAAAGAAATATCCAAAACTTGAAGTTGAAATCACAAACAATCATGTTGAAAATCTTTCATCTTCTTATTCATCAAAAAAAGGCAATGTTAAAGTTTTGGTTAATGCAAGCAAGCCTGCCGAAGAACTTAATCAATCAAATGCTCCAAAAAATTTAATTAATCTTATTTTCCAAACAGAAAGGGCTTTAAATCAAGTAACAGTTAAAGATATTAACAAAACACTTAACTTAACTAACAAAAACATTGTTAACAAAAAAGGTGTTAAAGCAAAAAACACAGGTGTTAAAGCACCAAAAGTTACAAGCAAAGAATTAAATGTTAAAGAAAGAAACAACTCTCAAATATTTAAATCTTGCAATATTAAAAATCATGCAGAATTAATTCAAAGGGCAATTGCAGTTGGTTCAACAATGAATTCATTAAAATTAAACGGCTATCTTTCACCAGAAGCAACAAAAGCAAGTTGCTTATTCCTTCAAAGTCAGTTTAACAAAACAATTTCATTGCTTTCAAGCAACAATTCACTTTGGATTATGCCATATATTTCAAAGAAAATTGCAAACAGTTTTGAAAGGGAAGTTTCTTCATTGGGTTTAACCAAAAAAGAAGTTCTTCAAAGATTTGCAGATAACGGAATGCCTGTTATTGCTGATGAAACATTCACTTTGCAACAAATCATTTCAGCAAAACCAAACAGAACGCTTTCTAAACAAGCGAAAAAAGAAATAACCAAATCAGAAACAAAAGAAGTTCAATCTGAAAACGAAACAATTATTGAACAAAATGTTCCTTCAAAAATTGCAACTGCTGAAAATAAAGTTGAAAAAGAAGTTGAAAAAGAAATTCAACAACCTTCCGCAGCAGAAATTAAAAGCATGAAAGATCACGAAAAACTTGTTAAGTTGTTAAACAAAAATTCAACTTACAAAAAAATTAAATATGTTCTTCCATTGCTTCAAGGCAGTGAAAAAGCAAAACAACCAGAAGTAAATTCAAGCAAACAAAACAAAATTGAAAAAATCTTAAAAAATAAGGTTGAAGAAGAACAACAAAAGGCAACTGAACCAAAATCAGAAACAAAAGTTGAAGAACAAAAAACTGTTGAAACAAAAATAACTAACGAAAAACCAACAGAAACAAAAGTTAACGAACCAAAACAAGAAATTAAAACCGAAGAATCAAAACAAGAAAAAGAAGAGCAAAATTCTAAAACTGACGAAGAATTAAATAAAAACGAAAAAGAAACTTCAACAATTCAACCAAAAATTGTTATCATCGACCCTAAAAAAGTTGAAGCAAACATAACTAAAAAAATTCAAAAAATCATTCTTGAAGCCCGTGAAAAAGTAACTTCTAAAATTGATAAAAAAGCAAGTTATGTAAAAAATTCAAAAAAATCAGATGAACTTGTTCAAGCATATAATTTCACAGCAGTATTTGCCGACACCTTAGGTGCTTCATTCAGTGGAAATCCAAGGGAAGATATTGCAATTTCAACAAACAACACAAAACAAATGCTTGCTGAAAACATTGAAAAAGTTAAAAAACAAGCCACCGTTTTAACAGAAGATTATGTTGAACTTGTTAATGAAATTGTTAAAGATGTTTGTTGGCAACTTAAAGAAAATGAAAACACAACAATTGGCAGGGCAATAAACTCAATTTTAAAAGATTATAAACCTGCAATTGAAAATTTAATTATTCAAGAAGTTATGGATAATTATGATGTAAAACTTACACAAAAACAAAAGTCTGAAATCGAAGCAAAACTTAAAGAAAAACTTTATTTAATCAGGCAAAAGAAAATATATAATGAACAAGAAAAAGGAGAATAATAATTTATGGAAAAACTAAGCGTTGAAGCAATGGAATTAAGTTTTAAAGTGCTTGAAACAATTCTTGTTTTTAAAGATTACACTTCAAAAGAAGAAGTTATGAAAGTTGCAGAAACAATGAAAGAAATTGCACTTAAAAATTCAAAATATCCAAAAACAGTTAAAGATGCATATGTTGAAGCATGTTCAAAACTTAAAGACCTTCCTTTTGATGATATGATGGAAATTAAAGAAATTATAACATCTGATGAAGATTAATTCAAAAACCGTTTGAAAAATTCAAACGGTTTTTTTTATTTTAAATATCACAAAAAAGTTAACCAGATTGGTTAACTTAAATTTATAAAATTTCAGGATTATTTTTTACTGCAAATTCAAAGTCAGGATTTTTTGCTTTTATTGCAATAAGTTTATTTTTCAAAAATTTTGTTTCATAGCTTAAAAATTTAGGGTTGTTAAGGCAAAGCCAGTTAAGTTCATCATCAGGAAAACCCGCATTTGAAACAGCAATTAAATTATTAAAAATTGTTTCAGGGTTAGTTTTTTTAACCTCTGGATTAATGCTTATAATGGTGTTAACTTCTTCTTCGGTTAAACCAATTTTACTAAGCAAAGAATGAATTGTTGCCATGTTAATATTCCAATCCTTTATCGTTATTTTTGCGCAATTCATTAAAGAATTTTTCTTTAAGTTCTTTAATATTAATTCTTGTAAGGCTTTCTTGCTTTTCTTTTCTTGTTAATGAAACAGCAGGTAATTTTGGATTGTTTTCACGCAAAAAGTTATAGTTTCTTTCAATTGCATTAATTGCATCGCTAGATAGTTGGAACATTTCTTGAATTTCAGCATCGCTTACTTCAAATTTTCTTTTAAATTGCCTGCTTGATAAGGTAAGGTTATTTAACACGCTTTCATTAATGCTTGATAAATAACATATTCTTGAATAACTTTTTTTAAGTGATTGAACAAAAAATGATGGTTTTCTTAGGTTATAAACTTCAAAAGATCCAAGCATAAATTTAAGTTTAATATCTTTTAAAGGGCAACTTAAAAGAATTGGGTGTTTAATTAAATAAGATGAACTAAAACCAAGGCCGTTAAAAACATAAACTTTTTTAACCAAATCATTTTTATTCATTGAAAAAATGTTCTTATTCTTTTTAAGTGCTGCGGTTAAATCATATTTATTTGTCCAACCAAACTCTTCAAACAAATCAAATCTTTCTTGCAAACTTGCGCCTGTGTGGTTAAGTAAATGTGGATTTTTTGCAATAAGCTTAATTGCGGCTTCACGGTCCATTTTTCCATCAAAAACCACAAAATTATCTTCAACAGCTTCAATTAAATCTTCTGAAATTTTAACATCTCTTTTGTTAATTCCATAAAGATTTTTAATATAA
>JAZUCT010000017.1:0-2713 GCA_045639255.1 Clostridia bacterium | reverse complement strand
ATTATTTTTATATGTCAAACTTTATAACCAATTTTGTTGTTTTTTTAATTATTTTTAAGTATTTTTTAAATTTTTAAATAAAAAAAGCAGAAAATTCTGCCCTTTTTATTTAAGTTTGAATTGTGAATTATATAAATCTGCATATAATCCATTTAGTTCAATAAGTTGGTTATGATTTCCCTGTTCAACAACATTTCCATCTTTCATAACAAGAATTAAATCTGCATTTTTTATTGTTGAAAGTCGGTGTGCAATTATAAACGATGTTCTTCCTTCGGTAAGTTTATCCATTGCTTTTTGCACAATTTCTTCGGTTCGGGTGTCCACATTGCTTGTTGCTTCATCAAGAATTAAGAATGGAGAACCTTCAATCATACCCCTTGCAATTGTTATAAGTTGTTTTTGTCCGGCAGAGATGCTTTCAGTATCGTTAATTACAGTATCTAGTCCATGTGGTAAGCTTTTTATAAAATGCCCCAACCCAACAAGATTAATAACACTGTTGATTTCTTCATCACTTACATCTTTTTTGTTATAAACAATGTTTTCCCTTATGGTGCCATTAAACAACCAAGTATCTTGCAACACCATTATGAATAAATCGTGAAGATTTTCCCTTGTTATATCTTTTATTGAAACGCCATCAATTGTTATATCGCCATCGTTTAACTCGTAAAAACGCATTAATAAATTAACAAGTGTTGTTTTTCCTGCACCTGTTGGGCCAACTATTGCAATTTTTTGCCCAGCATTAACCTTGCAAGAAAAATCTTTAATTATTATTTTTTCAGGCACATAGCCAAACTTAACATTTTTAAATTCGATGTTCCCATTAACTTCGTTTCGGTTAAGCCATTTTGTTTTATGGCTTTCATTTGCCATTTCTGGTTCTTCCAAAAATTCAAAAACTCGTTCACCAGCAGCAGTTGCTGATTGCAAATCTGTTATGCCCTGCGCAATTTGTGAAAGTGGCGAAGTGAAAAGTCTGCAATAAATTATGAATGCAACAATAACACCAAAACTTATAACGCCATTTGCAGTTAAAATTGCACCCACAACACAAACAGAAACATAACTTAAATTTCCAACAAAATTCATTATTGGTTGCATTAAACCAGAAAGAAATTCACTTTTTAAACTGCAATCGAAAAGTTCTTGATTAAGTTGGTTAAATTTTTTAAGTGAAGTGTTTTTTGCGTTATATGCACGAACAACATTATAGCCAGAATACATTTCTTCAATATGGCCATTAATATTGCCAAGTTTATATTGCTTATCGTTAAAATATTTTTGTGATTTTGCTGTTAATATAAGCAAAAAAACAAAGCCTATGATTGTTGAAAGAATTGCGGTTAATGACAAAATCCAATTTGTGAAAAACATCATAAAAATGCAAGCAAACAAAAGTGCAATTGCTGAAATAAATGTTCCAAAATTGTTGCTGATTGTTGATGCAATTGTGTCAACATCGTTTGTTACGCGACTTAAAGTATCGCCCAATGGGTGATTATCGAAATATTTAAGTGGCAAATTGTTAATTTTTTTGGAAATGTTTTGCCTAAGATTTTTTGCAAGTTTGTTTGCATTAATGCTCATGATTGCACTGTTTAAATAATTAAACACAGTGCTTAAAGCATATATAATAAGCAAAATTAGTGAAATGTTTTTAATATAATTGAAATCCATTCCACTTTTAATGCCGTTGCCAATTGCATCAGTTAAATTGGATATTTTGTTAGGACCAATTATTGTTAAAACTGAACTTGCAATTGCAAAAATAAATGCAAATATGAAAAGTGGAATTAAACTTTTTTTATAGCCAAGAAGTTTGAACAATGTTTTTTTGAAATTTTTTGGCTTTTCGTGAATTTTATTTCTGCCTCTTCGCATTGGTTTACTTGCCATGGTTAAGTTCCTCCTTGCTTAATTGTGAGTATGCAATTTCTTTATACATTTCACATGTTTCAAGAAGTTGTTTATGCGTTCCAATTCCAACACACTTTCCATCTTCAAGCACAATTATTTTATCGGCATTCATAACTGTTCCTATGCGTTGAGCAACAATGATGTTTGTTGAGTTTTTTGTGTGTTTTTTAAGTTCTGAACGAAGTTTTGCATCGGTTTTATAATCAAGTGCAGAAAAAGAATCGTCAAAAATATATATTTCAGGTTTTTTGGCAATTGCCCTTGCAATTGATAATCTTTGCTTTTGACCACCGCTTACATTTGTTCCGCCTTGGGCAATTAATGAGTTATAACCTTCTGGCATTTTTTCAACAAAATCTTTTGCCTGAGCAACTTTAATTGCAGTTTTAACATCTTCCAATGTGCATTCTTTGCCACTTTCGCCAAAGTTAACATTGTTTTCAACAGTGTTATTAAATAAAACTGCTTTTTGTGGAACATAGCCTATTTTGGTTTGCAGAAACTCTAAGTTATAATCCTTAACATTTATTCCATCAACCAAAACTTCGCCTTGTGTTGCATCAAAAAATCGTGGAATTAAGTTAATTAAAGTTGATTTGCCACACCCAGTTGAACCAATTATTGCAACTGTTTCGCCTTTATTTGCTGTAAATGAAATATTTTCAAGAGTATAATCTTGTGCATCTGGATATTTAAAGAAAACATTATTAAACTGAACAGTTCCTTCTTCTTGGTTTGGTTGTGAAGTTAATTTACCATCTGTTATTGAAATTTTGCAATCAAGAAC
>JAZUCT010000016.1:0-7520 GCA_045639255.1 Clostridia bacterium | reverse complement strand
TTTAAACAAATTCATTTTAATAATTAAATTTATTAACCTAAAAAGGCTGTGTTTCATGTGAAACATGGGTGTTTTTTTATTGCTTTTAATTTTTATATTAAAGAAATAAAAGTAAATAAATTTTAAAAATATTAATTATTAAATGTTAATTTTAATTATTTATAAAGGAATGTTTGATATATTATTATTTTTTATATTGTATGTTAACGCACGCGTGTGTGCGCGCGTGTGTATATAAAATACTTGTTTTTGAAGTTAAAATAAGATATAATAATTAAAATTTAAATAACAGGATTTAAAAATTATGGATAATTTGGAAACAATAACTGCTGTTGCCACACCTATTGGTGTTGGTGGAATAAGTGTTATCAGAATAAGTGGAAAAAATGCTTTAAAAATTGCAAAAAATGTGTTTAAATGCAAAACAGATGTTAATAATTTTGAATCAAGAAAACTTTATCTTGGTAAAATTGAAACAAATGAATTTTGCGAACAATGTTTATGTGTTTATTTTAAAGCCCCTTTTTCATACACTGGTGAAGATGTTGTTGAATTTCAAATCCATGGTGGAATTTTAATAACAAGCAAAATTTTGCAACTTATTCTTAGTAACGGGGCAAAACTTGCACAAGCAGGTGAATTCACAAAACGAGCATTTTTGAATGGCAAAATAAGTTTAGAAGGTGCCGAAGGTGTTATTGACACAATAAATGCAAACAGTGAAATGGAATTATCAAGCGCATCTCAATTAATGAATGGCGCTTTATCGAACAAGTTAAATTATTTGCAAAACCAACTTACAAATATCATAGCGCAAATTGAAGTTGCAATTGATTACCCTGAACACGATATTGAATATATCACCGCAGAAAATGTTAAAAGCGAAATAACTGGAATAATTGAAAAGTTAAATCAACTTATAGAAAGCAATATTCAAGGCAGAATTATTAAAGATGGAATTAATGTTGCCCTTGTTGGTGTTCCAAATGTTGGAAAAAGTTCGCTTATGAATGCATTATTGCAATATAACAGGGCAATTGTTACCGATATTGCAGGAACAACCAGAGACACTTTAAATGAAAGTTTTATATATAAAGGTGTTAAAATTAATCTTATTGATACTGCTGGAATAAGAATCAGCACTGATAAAGTGGAAACAATTGGAATTGAACGAAGTTGGGATGCCGTTAATCAGGCAGATATTGTTTTATATCTTATTGATAATTCAAAAGATATTTCAAATGAAGAATTAAATAATTTAAGTAAGATTGATAAAAATAAGGTTATTATTGTTAAAAATAAAAGTGATATAAATAAAACCGATAATTTATTAATTAAAAACTATGAATATATTGAAATTTCTGCATTAACCGGTGTTGGAATTGAAGAATTAAAGCAGTGCATATATAATAAAGTATTTAAAACACCACTTTTAAGTAATGCATTATATATAACAAATAACAGACATAAACAATTATTAGAACAAGCAAACAATAATTTAAGTAATGCATTAAACACAATTAACTTAAATTTAAGTTTAGATTTAATTATTATAGATATTCAAAATGCTTGGAACAATATTGGCGAAATAACTGGTAAAAGTTATTCAAGTGAAGTTTTAAACACAATATTCTCTAAATTCTGTTTAGGAAAATAGTTTACAAAAAACAATCTTATAACAAGGATTGTTTTTTTGTTTCACGTGAAACTTTTTTAATTAACAAATAAAGGTGTGTTGTATGAAATAAAACAATTATGCTAAATAGCAATAAATTAATATAATAATATTGTTTCACGTGAAACAATGTTAAACTTAAAAATAACTAAATCAATTATTTAAATGATTAAATGTTCATTATTAAAAATACTTTTTTGGTATGTATGCACCTTTAAAAATACAACATTTAACAGTATAATAGAAGCAAAAATAAAAAATCTTATTGCAAACTTAAATAAAATGTGATAAAATTAAAAACAGATAAAAATGTTTCACGTGAAACATTTTGATATGATAAATCATTGATAGAAATTTGTTTCACGTGAAACATTAAAAGGATAAAAATGGAAGAAAAAGAGTTTGACGCAGTTGTTATTGGAAGTGGTCATGCTGGTTGTGAAGCAAGTTTGGCTCTTGCAAGAACTGGACATAAAACAATGCTTTTAACTTTAAATTTGGATAGTATTGCTTATTTGGCGTGTAACCCAAGTATTGGTGGAACTGCAAAGGGACATTTAGTGTGTGAAATTGATGCACTAGGTGGTGAAATAGGAATAAATGCAGATAAAACATTGTTGCAGTTAAGAATGCTTAATACTGGTAAGGGTCCAGCAGTTTTTAGTTTGCGTGCCCAAAGTGATAAAGTTAAATATCACCAAAGAATGAAAAATGTGCTTGAAAACACAAAGAATCTTTATATTAAGCAAGCCGAAGCAAGTGAGATTGTTGTGGATAACGGAACAATTGTTGGTGTTAAAACTGCACAAGGTGAATTTTATAAAACAAAAGTTGTTGTTGTTTGCTCTGGTGTTTATTTAAATGCACGCATTTTAATTGGTGATTTTTATGAAGATACTGGCCCAAACGGTTTTAAACCTGCCACAAAACTTACACAAAACTTAATGGATTTAGGTTTTGAAATAAGGCGCTTTAAAACTGGAACACCTTGCAGGGTTAATTCACGCAGTATTAATTATTCAGTTATGGAAAAACAATTTGGTGATGAAAATATTCAAACATTCAGTTTTAAAACAAAAAAACAGCCAAAAAACAAAAGCACCTGTTATTTGTGCTACACGAATGAAGAAACACATAGAATAATAAGGGATAATTTGCACAGAAGTGCAATGAATAATGGATTAATTGAAGGTGTTGGGCCACGATATTGCCCTTCGATTGAAAGTAAGATTGTAAGATTTGCTGATAAGGATAGGCACCAAGTTTTTCTTGAACCAGAAGCATACAGCACCAATGAAGTTTATGTTCAAGGGCTTTCAACAAGTTTGCCAGTTGAAGTGCAAGAACAATTTTTGAAAACAATTAAAGGGCTTGAAAATGTTGAGATTATGCGTGACGCATATGCAATTGAATATGATTGCATTAACGCGCTGGAATTAACGCCTGACTTACAAAGTAAGCGTATAAGTGGATTATATTTTGCGGGTCAAATTAATGGCACAAGTGGTTATGAAGAAGCGGCGGCGCAAGGAATTATGGCTGGAATTAATGCGCACCTTAAACTATGTGGTAAAAAACCATTAATTTTAAAGCGCAGTGATGCTTATATTGGGGTTTTGATTGACGACCTTGTTACAAAAGGAACAGACGAACCTTATCGAATGATGACATCAAGGGCGGAATATAGACTTAAACTAAGGCAAGATAATGCTGATTTAAGATTAACTCAAATTGGCCGTGATGTTGGCTTGGTGGATAATGTTAGATATAGGAACTTAAAAAATAAGTTAAAAGGCATTAAAAACGCTGAAAAACTGCTTGAAAGATATATTTCACCAGTTTCAGCAAATAAATTGCTTGAAAGTGTTGGTGAAGAACCTGCTAAAAGCGGAATAAGTTTTAAAGAAATTTTAAAACGACCAAAAGTAAGTTATAAAGATATTAAATTTCACTTTGATGAATTTAAAAAATTTGATAATGCAGTGCTTAATCAAATTGAAATTAATTGCAAATATGAAGGATATTTATTAAGGCAAGAACAAGAAATTGAAAAAGCAAAACATAATGAAAGCATATTATTGCCACAAAACCTTAATTATTTTGAATTAAAAGGCTTAAAAATTGAAGCGCAACAAAAACTTAACGATATAAGGCCACTTAATTTAGGTCAAGCAAGCAGAATAAGTGGTGTAAGCCCGGCAGATATTGCAGTGCTTTCGATTTATTTAAAAACTTTAAAGAATTAAATTTTAAAGTTAATTTGTTTAAAAAGAATAAATTTAAAGCAAATTTTTTAATTTTAATGACAAATTTATTTTTATATGTTACTATAATAATATATAAAATATATTAAATATTCATAAGCGAGGTGAAATTATGGATAACGAAATGAAAGAACGATTCAGTTTGCTAGGCATTCTTATAACTGAAAGTATGATTGAAAAGTTTGAAAAATATTATAGTTTTATGAGTGAATATAACAATAATGTTAACCTTACAGCAATAACTGAAAAAAATGATGTTTACATTAAACATTTCCTTGATAGTGTTCTTCCACACAATCAATTTGAAAAAGGTGCAAGTGTTTGCGATGTTGGAACCGGTGCGGGTTTTCCAGCAATACCGCTTAAAATTGTAAGGCCAGACTTAAAATTGTTGTTGGTTGATTGCCTTGATAAGCGAGTTACATTTTTAAAGAAACTTGTTGAAGAACTTAAACTTGATGATGTTGAAGTTATTCACGCAAGGGCAGAAGATATTGGCCGTGATTTTAACCATAGGGAAGGCTATGATTATGCAGTTTCAAGGGGAGTTGCAAAACTTAACACATTAAGTGAATATTGTTTGCCACTTGTTAAGGTTGGCGGAAAAATGTTTGCATATAAAAGCGTGGATATTGATGATGAACTTGGTGAATCCATTAACGCAATGACTGAACTTGGTGGAACACTTGATGAGGTTTTAAAAATGGATATTCCAAATACAGATATAACCAGAAAAATTGTTGTTGTAAGGAAAGATGATTCCACACCAAACAAATATCCAAGGGGTTTAAATAAGCCAAAACTTATGCCAATTGAATAAGTTTAAATGTGTGATTTTTCACGTGAAACATTGTTAATTATTTTTAAATTGATTGGGTTAAAATTTTATAACTACAAATATAAATATTAAAAATAATTTAATTTTATTTAAATAAATTACTAAACGAAAAAATAAAAGCAAAAAACAATTAAAAAAAGCAAAATTTAAGATAGCGCAAACGAATAAAGGGGATTTATATGGGAAAAATTATTGCTTTTGCAAATCAAAAAGGTGGGGTTGGAAAAACCACAACTTGTGTTAATGTTTCGGCTTATCTTTCTGGAATGGGAAAGAAAGTGCTTGTTATTGATATGGATCCGCAAGGAAATGCTTCCAGCGGATTGGGGGTTGAAAAATCGAACGAAACAAAAACACTTTATAATGTGTTTGATGGAACTTGTGAAATTGAAGAAACAATTTTGCCAACATACCTTGCTAACCTTGATATTATTCCTGCCACAGTTGATTTGGCAGGGGCTGAACTTGACCTTGTTCAAATGGAAAACCGTGAAAAAGTTTTAAAAGGTCACCTTGAAAAAATTAAAGATAGTTACGATTACATAACAATTGATTGCCCACCATCACTTGGGCTTATAACAGTTAACGCATTAACTGCGGTTAATTCAATAATTATTCCTATTCAATGCGAATTTTATGCTTTGGAAGGTTTAAGCCAATTAATGAACACTGTTAAACTTGTTAAAAAGCACCTTAACACAGGGCTTGATGTTGAAGGTGTTGTGTTAACCATGAAAGATAACAGATCGAACTTAATTCAAGAAGTAAGTGATGAAATAAGAAGGTTTTTTGGAAAAAAAGTTTTTGAAACAGCAATTCCAAGAAACATTAAACTTGCAGAAGCACCAAGCCATGGTGAAAGCATTATAACTTACGATTTTAATTCAAAAGGTTCGAATGCATATTTTGAACTTGCAAAAGAAATTTTACAGCGTAACAACGATAAATTTAATGCAATAACAAAACAAACAAAAATACTAAGGAAGGATAAATAGGAATGGCAAAAAAGAGTTTAGGAAAAGGTTTAAGTGCACTTCTTGGAGTGTTTGACGATGAAGAAGTTTTTGAAGAAGAATTAAGTTCAAAAAAATCAAAAGCAAAAAAAGAACCAGAAGTTAAAGAAAAAATTGTTGAAAAGGTTGTTGAAAAACCTGTTTACATTGAAAAGGTTGTTGAAAAACCTGTTGAAAAGATTGTTGAAAAAGTGGTGGAAAAACCAGTTGAAAAAATTGTTGAAAAGAAAGTTTACATTGAAAAAGATGGTTCAGGTGTTACAGAACTTAACATAAGCGAAGTTTATTCAAATGTTAACCAACCAAGAAAGAACTTTAACGAAGATGCTTTAAAAGAACTTTCATCATCAATTAAAATTCATGGCGTTGTTCAACCAATTATTGTTGTTAAGCGTGATGATGGCTATATGATTATTGCCGGTGAAAGAAGATGGCGTGCATCGAAACTTGCAGGCTTGAAAAAAATTCCAGCAATAATTAAAGATTACAGCGAAAAAGAAATTAAAGAAGTTGCTTTAATTGAAAACTTGCAAAGGGAAGACCTTAATCCAGTTGAAACAGCAAAAGCCATTAAACAACTTATGGTGGAATATGGCTGGACACAAGATACTGTTGCAGATAGACTTGGAAAATCAAGAAGTGCCATTGCAAACACCATTCGTTTGTTAAGCCTTTGCCCAGAAGTTTTAAAAATGCTTGAAGAAGGCAAACTTTCAGCAGGTCATGCAAGATGTTTGGTTGTTGTTGAAGATGTTGTTAAACAACAAGAATTTGCAAAAATGGCAACAAAACTTAATGTAAGGGAACTTGAAAAAACAATTCAAGCATATCTTAACCCTAAAAAAGCAAAAGTTAAACAAGAACAAAGCATTGAACTTAAAGCATTTGTTGAAGATATGCAACGAGTTTTCTCAACAAAAGTTGGCTTAATTGGTAACGAAAAGAAAGGCCGAATTTATATAGATTATTATAATGCCGACGACCTTGACAGAATTTACGACCTTGTTCAACTTGCAAAAAACAAAGAAGCAACACTTAAAGATTTGCAAAACTTTAACAAAAAACACAAAGTATAATATAACTTTGTAGTTAAAGAAATCCAATTTTTAATGCGAAAATAAACAAAACTCTTGGGGAAATGTTGTGCTTCGATATATTACGCTACCGCTAGATTCTCGCTTCGGCAAAACTGCCTTGCAAGAATGACACAGAAAGTGATTAAATATAAGGATTTTAATTTATTATCTGTTATGTCATTCTCGGAGTGGGTCTATACCCCGAACGAGAATCTAGCGAAGCGATTAAATTTAAACTTGCTTATTGCAAGTTTTTTTGTTTATATCTTAAATATTCATTAACTTTATTTATGTTAAATTCATCTGTTGAAAAAAATTTATAAAAATCATCATAACATTGTTCGCTAAAAGTATATTCATTTTCAGACCAAATATAAAACTTAGAAGTTTTATAAATATTATTTAAGTTTATGTATGTTAAAATAAACCAGCCACCAATTTCGTTAGATGCAAACCCACCAGATAACACCTGTAAGTTTCGATATTCAATATGATTTAATGAACTTACTAAATTGTATGCAATTAAATCATTACCATATAATTTTAGTTCATTATTTGTTTTAGATTTTATAAAATAATTATAAGAAATAATTCCTAAAATAAAAACAATAGTTATTATAATAATAAGGATATTGTTTTTTATAATGTAAAAAT